>NZ_CALFPF010000498.1 GCF_937919775.1 uncultured Gimesia sp. | reverse complement strand
ACTTATTGAAATCATCTTTTCTTCACAATTAGCAAACAATTTGTCATCATAGTATGTAGATTCGTTTTACGGTATTTGCCAATTTGCAGATCTGATAGCTACAATCGAATTCTACTACCCGCCCGATTATACCCTCCTCGAAAGGTTTTTTCATGCGACGGTTCATAACCCCTTTGACTGTCGTTGGTGTTCTGTTGACATCAACTCTGATCTGGGCGTGTTCGGTTCCGGTGTTCCGTTACGCATTGGAACGTTGGCCAGCCGACAAATATAACGTGGTGGTTTTTTACCGTGGCGAACTGAATCCGGAGCAGCAGAAAATTGTTTCACAGTTCGATAAAGCGGGAACAATCAGCCAGCAGGCCGCCAACGTTGAACTGAGACTGATCGATCTGGATTCAAAACCGGCACCGGATGATGTGGAACTCTGGAAAAAACAAAAATCGGAAACGCTGCCCTTAATGGTCGTGCGGACTCCCCTGCCCGCTCCGGTTCCCGATGGTTACTGGTCTGGAGCAATGAGCGAAGACAACGTTGCGAAATTGATCGATTCTCCTCTGCGTCAGAATATTGCGAAGCAATTGATCAATGGCCAGACTGCAGTTTGGGTTTTCTTGGAAAGTGGAAACTCCGAAAAAGATAAAGCAGCTTTTGAGCTTTTGACAAAAGAACTGAAGCGAATGGAGAAAACGCTGAAGTTACCGGAAATTGATCAGGCCGATATCGAGCAGGGGTTGGTCAGCGTTTCCCCTGACAGTTTAAAGTTAAAATTCAGTCTGGAAAAATGTTCGCGCGAGGATTCTGCGGAAACAGATTTTACGCGCATGTTGCTGGCGACGGAAAATGACCTGAAGGATTTTAATGCAGAACCGATGGCATTTCCGGTGTTTGGACGCGGGCGTGTTTTATATGCGTTGATCGGTAAAGGAATTAATCCTGGCACGATTGAACAGGCATGCCGGGATTTAACCGGTCCCTGCACTTGTCAGGTGAAAGATCAAAATCCGGGAACCGATCTGTTGATGGCGGTCAACTGGGAAAAACTGGTGACTCCCGCGACACAGGATGAGAAGGAACTTCCGCCGCTGACAGGACTGATTGGTTTTTCAAAAGAGTCAAACGAAAAAACAGAAGCGCTCAAAATGCCTGATATTCTGAAAAACGATTTGGCTCAGAGCAATGCCGGTTCTGAAAAGATGGATTCGAGTTCGGGTGAGAAAACAAATCAGTCCGAAGTGACCACTGTTTCAAAAGCAAACGGCGCTACGACATCAACATTAGCTTCCGATGTGCCAGAGAATCCAAATCAATCAGTTACGGCTGAAAGCACTCAAGGCAGTTCTCTGATTCGAAATTTGT
The DNA here is from genome assembly GCF_937919775.1 of uncultured Gimesia sp. GTDB lineage: Bacteria > Planctomycetota > Planctomycetia > Planctomycetales > Planctomycetaceae > Gimesia. The sequence continues at coordinate 2,123 of NZ_CALFPF010000498.1, read as the reverse complement.
TAATCATGGCTTCATTGATGATCGTGGTCATTTTGGGAGCAAGTTATTTATTGATGGCGCGAAAGTAAACTGTTTCAGTTCGAGAAGCAACAAAGCATCCTTTCCATCTGACGTTTGAAGAAGAGCCCGGCCTATGTCTTTATTCCGCTTGATCATCCAGGAAATGCAGCATCGCAAGATTAATTTTTTGTTGGGGCTGGCATCTGTTGTGATTGCAGTGACCTGTCTGATCGCTGCTTTGACTCTGTTGCAGGCAGATGAGATACAGACGACCTTCATTCTGGAAAAGAAGGCGGAGGAAGTCAAAGAAGCGGGCGCCCAGCTTGAAGATGCCATGCGGAAAATCACCAAGGGGCTCGGGTTTAATATTCTGATCCTGCCTGCGAATCAGGACTTGAACGAGTTTCATCTCACGGGAATCGTTTCTGGTACGATGCCTGAGGAAAACGTCAAAATACTGGCAGAATCGAAAATTGTGACCGTCAACCATCTGCTGCCGATGGTCGCGAAAAAAATCAGTTGGCCTGAAAAAAAATGTGATGTGATTTTAACGGGAACTCGAGGCGAAGTTCCCATTTTGCATCGTGCCTTGAAGAAACCTCTCCAGCAACAGGTTCCCAAGGGAACCATGATTGCCGGTTACCAGATTCAGAAAAAACTGGGATTGAAGTCGGGTGATCAGACTCAGATGATGGGGAAAAACTTCAAGGTCACCCTCTGTTATCCAGAGCGTGGTACTGCTGATGACAGTACAGTCTGGATTAACCTCGAAGAGGCTCAGGAATTGCTGGGAATGCAAAATCTGGTGAATGCGATACTGGCTTTGGAATGTAATTGTGAAACAGAAGATCGGGTCGCACAGATACGTGATGATGTTGGTAAAATTCTTCCCGGAACCCAGATTATTGAACGTGGTCCCCCTGCACTTGCCCGGGCAGAAGCACGCAATCAAGCTCACGCGAGCGCGGTGGCGTCACTGGAGCAGGAGAAGGCCAATCGTTTGCAGATGATCGAACGCCATGCCGATTTTGCAGCTGTACTTGTGCCGCTAGTTGTACTCGGATGCGGAGCCTGGATCGGCTTCCTGTCTCTGGAAAATGTCAGACGTCGGGCGACGGAAATTGGGGTGTTGCGCGCGATTGGTTTACGGTCTATTCAGGTCTTTGGGATTTTTATTATCAAGGCATTTATGATAGGCGTTATCGGTGCCTTGATCGGCTATTTTCTGGGATATGGGATCGGGATCTTCTGGGGCAATTTACCAGAATCCGTGAATCCCGAAGAAGCGTTATTTTCAGCCCGATGGTTATTGTTAAGTTTGATATTCGCGCCGGTTTTAGCGAGTTTGTCCAGTTGGATCCCCGCATTACTGGCGGCAAGACAAGACCCCGCCACGATTTTACAGGAAGGGTGATCGGTAAAATATGTTATTGGAACTTGTAGAATTATCCAAGTCATTCAAGTCTGGCTCAAAACGGATTCAAGCGGTGGACGGGATCAGTCTGACTGTCGATGCCGGGGAATTTCTCGCGATTAAAGGCCGTAGTGGCTGTGGGAAATCCACTTTGCTGTTAATGGTGGGGGGATTGTTGAGCCCTGATTCGGGGCAGGTGATGATTGAAGGCACGAATCCTTATCAACTTTCTAATGACCAGAGAGCCCGGTTTCGTTCGACACACTTGGGATTTGTATTTCAACAGTTTCACCTGGTCCCCTATTTGAGTGTGCTGGATAACGTTTTGACTCCGGCCTTGGCGACGAATATGCCGCATGCGAAAGAGCGTGCCCGTGAGTTGATCTCACATTTTGGTTTAGAACATCGTTTACAGCACACACCTGCGGAATTGAGTACCGGCGAAAAACAGCGTGTGGCTTTGGCCAGAGCCTTGTTCCATCAACCCAAAGTTCTGTTGGCAGATGAGCCGACCGGCAATCTGGATTCGGAAAACTCCGAAATCGTATTAAACGCACTGAGTCAGTTTGCCAAAGACGGCGGATGTGTATTGATGGTTACGCACGATGATCAGGCTGTCAAATCCGCGCAGCGGGTACTGGGGATTAAAGAGGGGCGTTTAACGCCCGAAGCCGAAACAAAAGTATTAATGAATTCTTAAGATCCAACC
>NZ_CALFPF010000497.1 GCF_937919775.1 uncultured Gimesia sp. | reverse complement strand
GTCTGGATCTGTTCCAGGCTCAACCCATATGGGAAATCCCGGTTTATCTTCTTGATGAAAAAGGCACATTTCATGCGAGCGCAACGATTCCTCAAACGCGGTTTCACACTCATTGAATTACTGGTGGTGATTGCCATCATCGCGATTCTGATTGCACTTCTTTTACCCGCCGTCCAGCAGGCCCGCGAAGCCGCCCGACGCAGCACTTGTAAAAATAACCTGAAGCAAATGGGCCTGGCGTTACACAACTACCACGATACTCACCGTGTGTTCCCGCCGGCAACGATCAATGGAGGGATCCAAAGTTGTGCTGGGATTCATGGGACAGGTGGTATGATTTTGAATCACACCTGTTATCAGATGATCCTGCCGTTTATCGATCAGGCGAATATCTACAACAAATATAACTGGAGTATTCCCAGTGGACGCGCGAAGCATAGCAGTTGTACCAGCACGGTCCCAACCACAGACCAATATTCAGTCGTGACTTCCCCTCTTCCCATTTATATTTGTCCTTCAGACGATGGCAATCAATCAAACACAACCACCTCTGCCGACTACTATGTCAATCCAGGCTGGCGCACCAGCTACGGCGTAGCAAGTTACACCACCTCAGGTGGAAGTGTGAGCTGGGGTGCCAACACAAGTACGGCCAAAGGAACATTGGGACCGAATGGTTCTGCCCAGTTTCGAGATATCAAAGATGGCTCAAGTAACACCATGGTACTATGTGAGACGCGGTTAGATAAAACATCAACAAGTTACGGACCTTACTGGAATGCAGCCACCCATACGTTTTACATTGCGCCAGGGACTGTCGGCTACACGCTGAATTTTAATAACAGCGGCGGAAAACAGTACGCCTGGGGCGCGGGCAGCCTCCACGTTGGTGGCGGACACATTCTCATGGCCGATGGTGCCGTTCGCTTCCTCAGCGAGAATGTCGACCGCGTCGGCGTTGTCGCCGCACTGATTTCCATCAAAGGGGGAGAGATTATACCGGAATTTTAACCGGTAATTGAACTCTCCTCTGACGTTCATCCCATACCGCGATGGCACACTGTCATCGCGGTATTTTGAAATCATCAACGCAATTCTGCGCGAGTTTTCCCGAATTCTTTCTGTTTCAGCAATGAGAACAATTAATAACATGTCTACCAAACCCGCTTTCATTTCACTCAATCACTTTGCTTTATTATTATTGCTCTCCAGCTTTACCGGCTGTATGGGAAGCGACGGAGAACCGATACCGGATCTGGTGGAAGTCACCGGCATCGTCACTCTGGATGGAACTCCGCTGGGAAATGCGAAAATTATTTTCGAGCCACAGCAGATCAGAGAAAAAGGGCGCGCCCGCGCATCGAACGCAACCACCGGCGCGGACGGTTCCTACACTCTGGAATACAATGCAGACGCTTCGGGCGCCACCCCGGGAAAACACACGGTCATGATTATCAAATTATCAGACAATCCAGACGAAGCAGGCAAGCAGTTGATCCCCGCGAAATTTAACGACAAAACCGAACTGACCGCCGACGTCACCGCAGGTGATAACACGATCAACTTCGACCTGAAATCAAAGTAACTTTAATCACAGGCTGGCAGGCTGCTTGACGGAAACGTTCTCTTCCGCTTGTGCAGCAACTCCCACATAATGACTACTCCGCAGTAAAAATCGTTTTTCCACCAGATTCCACATCAGGATCGCACCGAGAACTGTGATGCTGACTGTGGAAAACAGGAAATACCAGGGACGCCCCGTAAACCAGCCCGAATTCAATAAAAGCTGGATCACCGGAAAGTGCAGGATGTAAACGCCGTAGGAAAAATCGCCATACTTGCCGAAGTTCCCCGCGTAGAGATACAGTCCGAAAAATAACACCAGAGTCGCCAGCGCGAACGGCTGCAGGAGGGGCAGGGGAATTAGAAAATTCAACGCCAGCACGCCCACCGCTGCAGACACAAAATACCCGATACGGCGTTCAAAGAACGGCAGATAATAAAACACGGCTGCCCCCGCCATAAAGTAAGACAATTGCCCCGGCAGTTGACGCGCCAGCCGTTCATAAAAATCAATACCCGTCTGCGCCGCCTTCACCGTCATCAGTTCGGCATATACCACCGAGAGACAGTAAATCAAAATCAGCAACGGGAGTCGGCGAAACCGCCGCAGGCAGTACACAATCAAAGGCACTGCCACATAAAACATCACCTCAATCTTGAGCGTCCACAGCGCCCCATTGACGGTCGCCAACCGGTTCGATTCAAACACACCCGGCAACGTCGGCTGCAGGAAATTCAGAAACGTCAGGTTTGCAACCAGATACTTGAGCCACGCCAGCGAGAAATAATCGGCAAGCGGCTGCTGGCTCACAAATACCAGTCCCACCGCGCACAGCATGACTATCGTGAAGTACGCGGGATAAATCCGCCGCAGACGTTTGCCGGCATAAGAGGCGAGCGAGGAAGACCGCTCATAACTCATCACGATCAGAAAACCACTCACCACAAAAAATGCCCGCACCGCAACCTGTGCAGACAACACCCCGGGCAGCCCGCGTAACGATTCAATGCCCGAAAGCTCGGCCGCATGCACCAGACAGACCGCCATCGCCAACAACAATCGTATGAGATCGAAGTTATTCTCTTTCAAACGAGGATGATCGAGAGGCAGCAAATCCATTTCCTGACCCGGGTTTTGAACGTCAAAATTCAGAAACAACGCCCAAACTGTCGCGGACAAGCAGGAATCTGTCAAGATGGGTTGGGGTTAACCATCAACTGATCACTGTTTTCAGTGAGGAACGCGGAATTTCTGCAGCGGATCAAACTCCTGTTTTTTGAAGAACTCTTTCGTGTAGGGGACCGTTCTCTGCGGAGGACCGAAGGTCACAGAGAGCAGCTTGACGCGCACCGGCCCTTCTCCCGGACCAATCTGTATTCTGGTCTCTGCAGGAACTGTTTTGTCGTGTTTCATAAAACGCTGTGCGACTAATTCCCAGTCTTCCTGAGTCAAATGCGGTCGGTGCCGATACGACTCTCTTTCCTGCTGACGCTCCATTGAAGTTCCCAAGGCACTCACCACGCTCACCAGAACATTCAACGCCAGCATCACGAAAAACGAATTCCCACCGCTTTCCGGCTCATAGAGAGGTGCCGGCTCTGATACCGCGATCTGAGCGGATCGGAAATTGTGATCGCAAAAAACACATTCCTCGGTCTCGACCTCCAGGTCAGCGCTGCAGCCCGGACACGTTTTATAATTCAACCGTTGTTCGTGATCATGATATTCCTTCATTTGTGATCCCCCTGGTGAATCAGGTGTTGAGTTTTCTGCCAGGATCAAAAAGTCCTCAGGCTCCTGAATCCTCATTTTAAAATATCAAATTTCAGCAGGCAATCTTTTTTTTGGAATCAATACCGCAAATTATTTTTTCAGCCTTTCAATCTGCTGGTACGATACACCGTGAGAAATCAATTCA
>NZ_CALFPF010000496.1 GCF_937919775.1 uncultured Gimesia sp. | reverse complement strand
GCAGCCTTCTGGTCGCCTGACAGGTAAAATGAGATCATAGACGCCCCGCTGCAGTGATGTGGGGCATTTCTTCCCTGAGGCATCGGGGAGTCTGTATGTTCTCGAAAACTCTTTTTCTATTCTACAGCCAGTTTTTTTTGAGCCAATACGTAAACTGACGGATTCTTGGACTCTTTCTTTTTATGAGATTACTTACCGGGGTTGTCCGGCACGGTTGAAAAGCGATGTGTTCATGTGTATTGTTGTTGTGGCAGGTCAAAGCAAAACAGGACAGAGCAGGGGAGTTAAGACGGGAAGAAATCAAAAAAATCAGCCTGTCTTATGACTTTCGACCAAGATAGAGGGGGGAATCGGTTGCAGATTTGCGCGCGGGAAGTTATTTTTGCACGCTTCAACTATCGCAAACTAGCGAAATACCAACCGGTAATGCCGGATTGGCTCGCTTCAATTGCCCCTTGAGTCAACGGTGTGCTGTCAGGTGATGATTCGATCCTGATGTAAATATTATAAAATCAGCACAAACCATGAGCGGAAATGGGGTTGTTTCTTGCTGTGTTTGTTGATGATCAACGGTTTAAACTACATAGTGTCAAATTATAGATTCAAAAGACTTTAATGGAAGAGTCGACCGGAAGTTAAGTCAGGTCACTTTTTGAGGAACGTTGGGAAATGTCAGACGATTTTGTATTGCCGAAAATCAGTGCTTTCAAGCGGGATAAATTAGGATCAATCGAAAGCCGCCGCATCCGCCGCGCTGGCCGGATTCCAGCCGTCGTGTATGGTCACGAGCAGGAGCCGTCTCACGTTTGTGTGGAAAGCCAGGATCTTGAGAACCTTGTCAAAAACCGGGAACGCGTTTTTGAAATTGATGTAGAGGGCAAGGTCGAAGAAACAATGCTGCGGGAGCTGCAATGGGATACATTCGGAACGCAAATTCTGCATGTGGATCTGGTTCGCATTAATGCTTCAGAACGCGTGACCGTCGAAGTTCCAGTCAGGTTGCGGGGAACCTCTCCCGGAGTTGTCTCTGGCGGTATCCTGGAACAGCCTCTCCATTCACTCGAACTGGACTGTCTGTCTCACAATATTCCCGATGACGTGCCTGTGCGTATCAATGCACTGGAAATTGGCGATGCGATTTATGTCCGCGATTTGGTCGTACCACGTGGAGCCAAACTGCATAACGCCGAAGACCAGGTTGTCGTGCATGTGCTTGCTCCTAAGGGCGAAGAAGAAACACCGGAAGTAGAAGCTCCTGCAGCAGAGTAGCTGCCGCGAGAGTGATCGAAATAGATTGAGTTAAGAACCTGACAGGTGGCGTTGTGAAAGTAGTCGTAGGGCTGGGAAATCCCGGTAAAGAATACGAACGAACGCGTCATAATGTCGGGTTTGATGTGTTGTCTCAACTGGCAGACTGGCACGGCGTAGGCTGTTTTAAAAGTCAGTTTGAGGCATTAGTGGGTGAGTTTTCGTTTGCGGGTGACAAGGTTTTGCTTGTGGCACCGCAAACGTATATGAATTTAAGTGGTCGCAGTATTGCGGCTTTGGTAAAGTTTTTCAAGCTGCCCGCGACTGACGTGATGGTGGTTTGTGATGATATGAATTTGCCTGTCGGGCGTCTCCGCATGCGGGGGTCAGGTTCGGCCGGCGGTCAAAAAGGTTTACAGGATATTATCCAAAAGTTGAGTACTCAGGATGTACCGCGTCTGAGAATAGGCGTGGGGCGACCTCCTGCAGGATTCCCAGCGGCGGATTATGTACTTGGGCGTTTTCGGTCTAAAAAAGATTTGGAATTGATCCCTCAGGCGGTTGAAGCTGCTGCTAAAGGGGTTGAGTGCTGGATTCAGGATGGTCTCGAAATGGCCATGAATCAGGTTAATGCGCCTGAAGGATGATATCCCGGTTCAATTTTGAACTGGCTAATATAATAATAAATGAGAGAATCTGATCATCAATCTGGCCTGTAATGAGGTCAAATTATTCCAGGAGAAAAGTCTTGTCAGTAGCAGAGAAAAAAGTCGTGATGGCTAATTATGAAGGAATGTTCCTGTTGGACAGTGGGAAATTTGCCGCTGACCATGAAGGGACGATTGCTCATTTAATGGAAATTCTGGAAAAAGCAGGTGCAGAAATTGTGGCACACCGTCCCTGGCAGGATGGCAAACTTGCCTATGAGATTGATGGTCACATGAAGGGCCTGCATTACCTGGTTTATTTCAAGATGCCAGGTAAAGGAATGGATATTGTGACCCGCTCTTGCCATCTGAGCGATCTTATTATTCGCCAGTTGGTAATCAATCAGCCACAATCTTTGTTTGATGCGATGGTAGCTGCGATTGATCCTGCTTCGGCTCCCAGTGCAGTTTTGCCGGGAGTTATTAAAGATGAAAAAAGTGAGATTGATCTGGAAGCACCAGAGTATGATGCCATTGATGATGAAGACTAGTCGTTACTCGTTTTCACGTCGTATCTGAATTTCAGATCTTCCAGAAAGTTTAACTTCACATTATTCATTCTCAGGGAGGCCGGTGATGGCCAGTTTCAATAAAGTCATTTTGGTAGGCAACCTGACACGGGACCCTCAAGTGCGTTACACGCCGGGGGGAAGCGCGGTTGCCGAAATTGGACTAGCCGTCAATCGGAGTTGGTTTGATAAGAATTCCAACTCCCGTAAGGAAGAGACTACGTTTGTTGATGTGACGTTATGGGGACGGACAGCAGAAGTTGCCAGCGAATATCTGACCAAAGGACGTTCCGTTCTGATTGAAGGTCGTTTGCATTTGGATCAATGGGACGATAAGGAATCAGGTCAGAAGCGCAGCAAGCTCAAGGTGGTTGGCGAAAATATGACCATGCTGGGTGGAAAAGGTGAAACGGGCGGTGGTGGAAATTCCGGTGGCGGATACGCTTCTGGTGGAAACGCACCTTCACAAGGCGGATCTTCAGGTCCTCCGGACTCGTTTTATGATGATGCTCCTGGCGGAGCACCCGATGATGATGTTCCTTTCTAACAGGGACAGATCCGGAATCGGGCAGACGTGAAGTCTGAACAAGTAACAGTTTTTAATTGAAACGATTATATAAAACATAAAATTACGGAAGTGATTGATAATGGTTCGCAAGTTACGTAGTACCTCCGTCGTCGGTAGTTCTAAGTCATCTGTCGATGTTTTGTTGGCAGAAAAGGTTGACAGCCTTGGTGAGCAGGGTGATATTGTGCGGGTGAAACCCGGGTATGCCCGCAATTATTTATTGCCTTACGGCCTGGCAACAATCGCCACAGAGCATAACCAGCGGATGGTGGTTCAACACCAGAAGCGTCTGGTTGAGCTGGAAAAAGACCGTCTGAAAGCCTTGAAGGCTGTGGCAGAAAAACTGAGCAAGCACAGCGTGACAATGGAAGCCAATGCCAATGAAGATGGTCATCTTTATGGATCTATTGTTGCCGTTGATATCAGCAAGTCCCTCAAAGAGAGCGGATTTGACGTCGAGCCGGACGGTGTTCGACTGGAAGGCCCGCTCAAAGAACTGGGTATGTATACGGTTAAACTGCAGCTGCATGAAAAAGTCAAATCAGAAGTCAAAGTCTGGGTCGTGCCTACTGCAGAAAAAAGTTAAGGTCGGTCTGGCAAACGAGTTTTTGCCACTCTGAATTTCGCGCACAACAGAGAGGTCCGGTATATTGCCGGGCCTCTTTTGGTTTTATATGATCGAGGCTGCAGAGCGGTTTAGTTTTCCGGATATCCAGCCGTTATCGCGCATTCCGTTCTGCTCCAGTGTACTCACTTCACAACATCTACAGTGCCAGGGGATGGTCATGTCAGTTGCCGGAAAAGGAAATTTTCGTCGTCCCAAACCGGAATCGGTAGAGGAATTGTTCGGCAAGGTGCCCCCTCAGAATGTGGAAGCAGAAAAAGGGGTTCTGGGCAGTATCCTGCTGGATAACATCGTGATCGACGATCTGGTTCAGATAGTGAAGGCTGGTCACTTCTATAGTGAAAAAAATGCGCGCATCTATGCGGCAATCCTGCGATTACACGATGCGGGTGTCCGTGGGATTGATGCGATTACAGTTGCCGAAGAACTTGATTCCAAAGGAGAACTGGCCGAGGCAGGTGATGTACTCTATCTTCATGAAATTCTGGAAAGTGTTCCCCACGCGGCGCATGCCGAGTATTATGCCAAGATTGTCCGAGATAAATCGGTTCAACGCAGTCTGATTCATGCCTGCACGGAAATTATTCGAGAAAGCTATGAGCCTCAGGGTGACACGCTGGGTGTGTTAAACAAGGCAGAGCAGAGTATTTTCAGCATTCTGGAACAGCAGGGTGAAGGAGATAAAATCGAAATAAGAGACATCCTGATGGATGCCTTCGACCGGATTCACGAGCGATCACAAAAAGAGGGGATGCTCACCGGCTTAACAACCGGATTTCTCGATCTGGACACGCAGATCAATGGATTTCAGCCTTCCGAATTGATTGTTCTGGCGGCTCGTCCCAGTATGGGGAAGACGGCACTCGTTTGTAACTTCGCAGAATCAGCCGCCGATGACGGGGGGACTGCGACCATCGTTTTCAGTCTGGAACAGTCCAAGCTCGAACTGGCGGAACGTTTTCTTTGTATTCGTTCCGGCGTGAATGGCCATTCATTACGGGCCGGGGATCTGGAAGATGACGAACGACATCGTCTGATGGAAGCCTCTTCTGAAATCAGCGAGTTGCCTTTATTTATTGATGATAAAGCGGGACGCACGATTCAGGAAATCAGTGCGATCTGCCGTCGTTTGAAACGTCTCAGCAATCTGGGACTGATTATCATCGACTACCTGCAGCTGATTGAACCGGAAGACAAGACGATGCCCCGCGAGCAGCAGATTGCGATGATCACACGTCGTCTGAAAGGCCTGTGTAAGGAACTGAATATTCCTATCATCGCGCTGGCACAGTTGAACCGTGGTGTGGAATTACGTGAAGACAAGCGGCCGCGACTGGCCGACCTGCGTGAAAGTGGTGCGATTGAGCAGGATGCCGACCTGATCATGTTCCTGCACCGCCCGGATGCATACGACCCGGAAGATCATCCCGGTCTGGCAGAAGTGATCGTCGCCAAACACCGCAGTGGTCCGACAGGGATTGTCAATCTGACCTGGATGCGTGAGTCCATGCGATTTGGCAATTACTCCAATATGGATATCCCCGATGGGGGCTACATGGGTGACGGCGGCGGCTTCGGCTAACACCGAGGCGGGATGAAACGAGGTAAGAGAAGTTCGCTTCTCGATGAAAATTCTTCTTAATCCAGCCCTGATTCAATTTGTTCATCCGCAGCCAGGCAGCTGATGTGTTTCCGG
>NZ_CALFPF010000495.1 GCF_937919775.1 uncultured Gimesia sp. | reverse complement strand
TGACTGCTGTTGAATCTGATCTTCCAGCTCTGAAACAAGATCTCTGGTTTTCTGCCATTGGGAGAGTGATTTCAGCACGCTTTCCAACCTCTCGATGACCTGCTGCTGCCCGTTTTCAGCAAGGTTCAATGATTCGAGTGGCCCTTTGTCCGCAGTTGGTTTGATTTCTGATTTGTTCGCGTCCGCCCGGGGGCTGGTGGCCGCAGAATCTGCCTTTCCGGAATTCGCTTTTGGTTGAGACCGATCCGAATCGTTTGCCGATTTCTCCTGAGCGGGAGTTGCATCAACATGGGACTGCAGTTTTTTGCGGGCTTGAGTAATCTGTTCCTGAATTTGCGGAAAGACATTCTGATTTAATTCCGAAAGCTCTGTGTTCAGCTCCGCCAGTCGTTGAGTCATCGCCGGATCATCGATTTGATTCCACTCAAGTTCACTCACCAGTTCCTTTGAACGCTGTTCCAGACCGGTCCGCGGACTGTAGAGCTGAGCAGCGACCCGTTTCTGATCCATCTCGACTTGTTTGATGGTATCAATCTCTTCGGACCGGGCTGTTCCGACGCGCTGGAGCTGGTGTTGGACGTCTTTGATTTCCGTATGCAAAAGTCGCTGATCTTTTAAAACACGCGTCAGTTCTTCCAGGAGCAGGGCATGTCGGTTCGCCAGTTCATTTGCCTTATACTGCGGGCTGACGATGGTCAGTACGCGTGAAATGCTCGTGCCAACGCGAGTTTCTTCCGTCTGATTTTCTGCTGACGCGACTGGCTGGTAATGGTCACGTGCTTCTGCCCGAAAGATAATGCGATCACCGTCTGTCAGCGCCAGATCGGAAAGCTTCCAGATATGGTTGATAATCAATTGTTCGCTGGAAGTTTGCGGGTCGAATGGCAGGGGGAATGACTGATTCTCCCGATCCGTGCGCAGGGCTCGTGAGAGCGTTTCCTCTTTGGTAGATTTTTGATAACGAATCTGCGCACTGGCAATTTTGAAATCATCGTGGATCATCACAGTTAAAGGGATTTGCGCTGACTGAGTCACCTGCAGATCGGTTGCCGGGTTTTCAAGAAACACTTCCGGAACGGAATCCGTAATGCCCGTGATTTCATAACGTTCGGGCGAGGGGGGGCGGAAGCCCTGTTCGTTTTCCAGTTCGAACCAATAGGCATAGGTTCCCGGTTCTTTCACGATGAATTGTGCTGAAAATTGTTTTCGATTTGCGTCCAGCTTGAGAGATACCGATTCCTGATCTTTGACGCGTAATTCTGCCGATTTCAACAGTTTATTCGAACTTGCTTTGATATCCACGCGCGTTCCCACCAGCGCTTTGAAATTTCCAACCCCCGCAGGCAGTGTCTCAACGGGATGTTGTGAATAGGGGGGCGGGGTGAGCGTGACCTCCTGCAGTTCCAGTATGGTCGGGGGAACAGAGACGATGGTCAACCAAGGCATGGAATGGTCATCGCCTCCCACCGCTCTCAGCCTCAACATTTTATTATTAATGACTAAAGAACCCGCTCCCAGATCACGATTTTCTGTCGCCTGGCCAGGCACCGAGACGATGCGCAGCGGTTCTGAATGTAACTTTCCGGGTGACTGCTGATTTGCAGCTACCTGGTATTCAATCTGCAGATCTTCCGGTGGGCTCCCTTTCCGGTTTTCTACGAAAAAACGAAAGTTCTGACCTTCCACCACCTGATAGGGATTCTGGGGGCCTGTCTCAATGGGAACCAGATTATCATCCAGCAGCCGCAATTCGACTCGTTGTGGCCAGTCCGGTGCGGAAAAAGGGAGAATCAAACGATGGATTCCCAGAATCACCTGCTGAGGATGCAGAATGGAAATCGAAGCCACAGCCAGGCAGAGCAGCGCGGCTGTGATCATGATTTTTCTGACGGGTTGTGTGTCGATCAATTCCAGAAAATTGATCCGGGAAGCCCGCTGGTAAGCGTCTTCGATGACCGCCTGACGAAGTTGGGCAGAGCCGGAAAAGTGCGTGGTTTTTTGATTGTCAAACTGGACGCTGCTGGAAAAACTGTCTTTCAGCGCAGGGTGCTGGCGTTCAATTTTCAGTGCGAGGTCAAAATCCGTGAGCGGTGTTTTTAAAGGAATCACCAGATTTTGCCAGAGAGTCCAGACAACATAACTGCCCGCAGCCAGCCCCAGCATGAATCGAATCACAGGGTCTGAAATATTCAGAGTCCAGTCAAAGCCGATGATTACGAGAGCCAGCACCAGAAGTATGGTTAACCCCCGACACAATCCATTGAGCCAGATCAGTTGATGGATCTTGCGATGCAGTTGCTCAAATTGTGCTCGAATGGAATGAGGCATAGTTCTGACTTCAGAGAAAAAACAGGGAGATCACTGTTTTATTATACTAAGCGAAAGCGTTTTCTTAACAGCCATTCTGCCGATATCAGTAAAGTGAATAAAATCAGGAATTCCCAGCGATTCCAGAGGGGAATGGGTTCTTCATTCTCCAGAGGCACCGGGTGTCCTGCGGGAATCGCACGGGGAAGCTGGTCCGCAGCGAAGATATGAAAATACTTTCCTCTGCTTTCCCGGGCCGTTTTCTGCATGTCGCTCTGGTTCATATCCCGAATCAGCAATTCACGTTGTGAAACTTCGACACGAAAATCATCTGCAGGGGGAGTTCCCTGCAGAATGGGTTGCGAGACCCAGGTATGGTAGGCCCCTTCTGTGATATTGGAATAACTTCCCTCAAAGATACTGGGGGATTTTTCCAACTGAGATAATTTGACGGGGCGGGATGCTTCCCCCTGTCGTTCCAGCATCACGGTCACATTTTCTGTGTCTGTGGGAATCTGTCGTTCATCCAGGAATTTCACGCGGAACTGGACCGTATCCCCCTGTTGATAGATTTTGCGATCGAGGGTCAGTTCGACGGACTGCTCCTGATTCAACAGTTTAGAGCGGCTGAGATAGCGAATCGCCTGTACCCAGAAGCGGGAGTAATAGAGGTCTCCCACCAGATCACGCCATCTCCAGAGATCGTCCGTCGCACTGAACAACACTTTGCCTGCACCCACGCGCTGTGTGGCGATGATTGGGATGAGCTGACCGTTTTTCCCTTTCTGTGTGGGATGTGTGGCAAAGACGGAAGCACCGGGTTTGACATCGTCTGCCGTGTAGAACCAATACAGCTCCGGCAGATTGTTCCAGATGGTCCGGCTTTGTTCGGCACTGTCTGCAAATCGAAAAATCGAGGTGCTGAATTGCCCTTCGGTTGTCAATTCCGGTTGAAATCCTTCGATCAGGAGAGCGTCGGCTGGTTGCTTTGTTTTGGAAATTTCAATCGGCAACAGCGCTTCCAGTTTCGTATTGGCATAAGCTTGCGGAGAAAAACGGGGGCCGGCAATCACGATCAGTCCCCCTCCTTTCTGGCGGACAAACTGATCCAGATTTTCAAAAACCGCCTGGCTGAAATAGGCGGGGTCGGCATCGCCCAGAATCACCACATCGTATTGATACAGATCTTCTTTTTTAACGGGGAAATAGTCCAGAGCCGTCGCATCTTCAGAGGAATACTCCAGATCGGATTCCTGTAAAATGCTCCGCAGCTCGATCGTTTTGTCGCGCTCCAGCAGATGTTTCAGATAGCGGTATTCATAACGGGGGACCGAATCCACCAGTAGGACACGGATCTTCTGATCAAGCACTGAGACTTGTCCGATTTGCTGATTATTCTTTTGATTGACTTCTCCCTTCACGGGTTCCACCTCGAAGACATATTCAAACAGTCCCGCTTTAGTGGGCGTGAAAGTCAGTTCAATCTTCTGAGATTCCTTTTTCGGGTTAATGGGAAACTGGCGTGTTACCAGGGGAACGCCTGATTTGGCGTCCTTCAGCGAGACAGAAATCGAACCGGCATTAATACCAAAGCTTTTTACTTTGGCTGAGAGATTGATCGGATCATTGACAAACGCCACGTCGTCTACCAGCAGATCATAGAGCTGCAGATCTCTGACCGGTTGTTCGCTGCCGACGCCCACGGGAAAAATGGGGACCAGTTTTGACTTTGCCAGAGGAGCCGCCCGCGATAAGAGATCCATCTCACCTGTACTGGAGATCCCGTCGCTGAAAACGATGATGGCAGTCGGAGGCGTACCGCGAAAATCATTCAGAACTTTTTGGACCGCCTGAAAGGGGCGTGTTTCTTTTCCCAGAGGTTCGAGTTGTTTGAGCAACTCCCGGGTTGGTTCCGTATTGGATTTCTCCAGCAGCCCTTGTTCTCCCAGGGGAATACAGGCTTCCGAAAAATGATAGAGTCGCAATTTGTGTTTTTTTTGCAGTTCACTCAGAAATTGCGAATCATTCTGAAGCAGGACGGTTTTGACCAGATCGAGCCGGTTTTTCCCTTTTCCCTGCTCTTTGGCCTGAGTGCTGATTTCAGCCGGCCCCGTTTGAGAATAATCATCTTCCAGCCCCATACTGGCCGAGTCATCAATTAAGACGGCGATGAAGGGCAGGCCGGTTCTGTGAATGGAAAGGGTAAATTTCGTCAGGAACAGCAACACGATCAGAAACAGGGTCAGTCGAATACCCAGTAACAGCGAACGTTTCTGGAGACTGAGATGGACCGTGTCTTTCAGATAGGCGTAAACCAGCAGAAAGATAATTCCCACTCCCAACAGCAGAACCGTCCAGTCCGGCAACCAGGCAGGCCAGGGCGCGTTCCACTGGAAATTCCACGCGGTTCCCTGACCGGGACCCGCTTTGGGAATATCCAAATAGGATTCCAGAAGTTGTTTCAGATAATCCATAAAGTTGAGCTAAACTACGGCGAATGGAAAGTCAGACCTGCTTGATCAGAATATTCAAAGGCAGACAGATGCTTATATTGTATTCAGATCTGTCTGTAATTGCTGTTTTTCATCACCTTCCAGCTCTGATTCTACGATTTTTTTTGCATGTTCCAGCCAGGTTGCGGCCTCCTCCGGTTTATCGGCGACTGCGGAGGCCCGGGCCAGCGCTTCATAAGCATAAGCCATATAAAATGGCCCTAACTGGTTTTTCTGGCTGACTTTGAGGCAGAGAGAGGCAAAGCTGAGTGCCAGTCGAGGCTGACTGGTCACCGCATAAACCCGGGAGAGTTGCCAGTAGGCAATCGAAATATTGAGGGGGGTATGCTCCTCGAATTGTTTCCAGTGCCAGAATGAGGCGTGGGAGCTGGAAATCATGGCCAGATTCTCTTCCGGAGTACGCTCGTGTTTCTCAAGATAATCCCAGGTTTTATTGAAACAGTCAGCAGCAAAAAAACGATGTGCTGTTTGAACGTCAAATTCAGGTGTCTGCATACTTTTACTCCTTCAGGGACGTTTCCCCTGCACCGTGAGAGATAGAAAAGGCCTCGAAAAACTGCTCTTCAGGCAGATTCGGTTTCGAGACATAATGCATTGTATCGAAGCCCGATAAGAATTATAAGAACTTTGAAAAAAGGAAAGGAAGTCAAGGAAACAAATCTGCGTCAAGTTAAACATGACTAGGTTTGTCTATCTTATCGATTTTCACCAGGTAACCAGCTTGATGCAACAGGATCTTGCTATTCGATAATGTTTATCCAGTCGAAACAAATGTCATAACCAATGGATTCAGAACGCGTGCATTCCCGATATTAAGAGGCGAGGAGTTTCGGAAAGAGCCAACCGAAACCAGTGCTTGTGTGTGTGAAAACCCCTATACAAGACCAATCATCGGGAACTTCAGATAGACATTAAGGCGACTATGATCCTGTCAAAAGCGAACATTAATCAGCAAAGCCTTTCAACCAATGAATTCCAGTTGGATTCCGCAGCATTGCCTGCCTCTGCGCATCTTGTGGGCATTTGCGGCTCAGGCATGAAAGCTTTGGCAGAATACCTTTCCAGTGCCGGCTGTCGCGTGACGGGGTCCGATTTAAGTCCCCCGCTCCCTACCGAGGAGGCATTAAAGGAAGGGGGATATCGGGTTCACCAGGGACACGACAAACGATTTGTTCCCGAGGGGACGAACGTGTTGGTTTACAGTCCTGCCATCGGTCTGGCAAATCCGGAACGTCGTTTTGCACAGCGGATGGGAATTCCTCAATTTTCTTATGCCCAGATGCTGGGCAGTCTGATGCGGCAGAAAAAAGGGGTCTGTATCGCGGGCACGCACGGTAAAAGTACCACGACGGCGTTGACCGCATATGTGCTTCAGAATGCCGGTGTTGCTCCCTCTGCGATGATTGGTGCGGAACTCTGCAGCCAGAATTTAAACGGCTGGGCAGGGGTCGGCCCGCTGTTTGTCGCCGAAAGTTGTGAGTACCAGCGCAGCTTTCTGAATTTGTTTCCCTATCACGCCGCCATTACGAACATCGAACCCGATCACTTTGATTATTTCAAAAATCAGGACGACATGTCATCCGCTTATGCAGAGTTTGTCTCACGTATTCCCGTGAGTGGCAGTTTACTGCTGCCGGGAAATTGCATGGGGCGGCAGAAAATTCTGGACGCCTGCAAAGCGAAAGTCTCCACATTTTCTCTCGAACGAGGTGCAGACTGGTGGGCCACCGATATTAAACAGACCTCCTTTGGTTTGCGATTCCGGCTGTTTCATCAAGGCGATTATTTTTCAGAAATATCCATGCAGAAAATCGGGAAACATAATGTTTCCAATGCGATGGTTGCCGCCATTCTCTGCCACACGGCCGGGATTCCTGCGGAAGAGATTCGCGAAGGCATCTATGAGTTCCCGGGCATACATCGTCGTTATGAGCGGATGGGTTCCTATAAGGGGATAACTCTGTTCGATGATTATGCGCATCATCCGACGGCCATTCAGTCTACCTTAAAAATGCTGAGACAGGAGTACCCGGACCGTAAAGTCTGGTGTCTATATGAACCGCACCAGGTTTCGCGGACTCAGGCTTTGATGGATTATTATGCCCGCAGCTTCAAACTGGCAGACAAAGTCCTGATTGCACCTGTCTACGCCGCCCGTGAAAAACTCGGACCGGAGCCCGTTGATACGTCGAAAGAGTTGGTAAAACGAATTCTTCTGCATAATGATTCGGTCAGATTCAGCAGTTCCCTTGACCAGATGCTCTCAACTTTAGAGACTGAGGCTCAATCTGGTGATATCATCATTACTATGGGAGCGGGCGAAATAAATCGGATCCATCATGAGTTCAATCGAAGACTTCAAAGAGATTCTTAAACATTCTGAACCACTGGCAAAGTACTCCTATTTCAAAATAGGGGGACCTGCCCAGTTTTTCCTGGAACCACGCACTGTAGACGAACTGCAGGCGGTGGTCTTGTGCTGTGTCGAAAATGAAATCCCCGTACGCGTCTTTGGAGGCGCATCGAATATCCTCATCAAGGATTCCGGCGTACAGGGAGCCGTCATCAGGATTCATGACGAAGAATTCTCAAAGATTCAGATCGAAGGCACCACTGTCACCGCAGGTGCCGGCGCATTGCTGTCGAACCTTGTTTCCCAAACCGTGAAAGCGGGACTGGCAGGTCTGGAAAGTCTGGTTGGTATTCCGGGAACCGTCGGGGGCGCCTTGCATGGCAACACGGGGGGACACAATGGTGATATCGGCCAGTATGCCACATCCGTTTCGGTACTGACCGCCCGAGGAGAAAAATTTGTGCGGACGGCGGACGAATTGAGCTTCAGTTACCGGGAAAGCAGCATCAATGAGCTGGCGATTCTCGAAGCCACTTTTGAATTGAAACAGGATGATTCTGAAGAGGTCACGAATCGCATGAAAAAGAACTGGATCATGAAAAAGGCCAATCAGCCTTTGACGCATCAGTCGGCAGGTTGCATCTTCAAAAATCCGCGCGGCATGCACGCAGGCGCTTTAATCGAGCAGGCCGGGCTGAAAGGGACGCGGATTGGCGGGGCTGAAATCAGTGATCGGCATGCGAATTTCATTGTCAACGATGAAAATGCGACAACGGAAAATGTACACGATCTGATCAATCTGGCGCAGCACACGGTCGCAGAAAAATTCGGCGTGGAACTCGAACTTGAAATCGAACTCTGGTAATCAGAGAACTTCGTTATTTTCCGATACAGTAGAGGTGCTGAAACGTACGCAGGAAAATCTGCCCGTCGGAAAAGGCGGGCGTGGAGTTACTTTTTTCCCGCAGTTCATTCTGCGCCACTTTTTCGAAACGCTTGACGTCGGGTTTGAAAACGTGTGTCGTGCCGTTCTGGTCGGTCACATAAAGATGATCATTGACCAGGATTAACGAGCCCCAGCAGGCGGCGCCTCCCCGTTCCTGCCAGAGGATTTCTCCAGTCGCCGGGTTGATGCACTGGAAAAAATTCGGGCCGGCATTGGCCATGAAGAGATGGTCTTTCGTAAAGATCCCCGTCGAAATGCGCTGCGGGTTGGGTTCTTTTCGCCAGAGCCGCTGTGAGGCCGTGATATCGCCTGTCCCCTGCATGCGGAAGCCGATCGCCGGGCCGTTAAAGCCTCCCATCGCTACGCAGACATCGTTCGCGAGGACCGGCGAGGTATAAACCAGGTCCCCTTTCTGTCCGCGCAGGCCGTCACAACTCCAGATGATCTTCCCTGTATCAGGATCATAGGCATTCACGCGCAGGGACATGCTGCAGATAATGAGTTTCTGACCATTGATCTCCGCAATCACGGGCGTGCTCCAAGAGCCCATGTACTTTCGATCTTTGTTGTATTGACCGTCCGCTTCGACCGGTTCTTCGGTTTCCCAGATCGTTTTCCCGTTGTCCGGATCAAGGGCCGTCATAAAGACCCGCTTTCCCGGGCCGCAGTGCAGAATGAGTTTTCCCTCGTGCAGAATGGGAGAAGCACCGTAGCCCCAGATATGTTCAAACTCTCCCAGATTTCGGTTCCAGAGTTCATTCCCATCAAAGTCATAACAGAATAAACCTGCAGAGGCGTGCCAGACGAAAACGCGTTTCCCGTCCGCCACAGGAGTCGAACCGCAATAGTTATTCGTCTTATGCGTGGGCATGACTTTGTCAAAGTTGACGGTACGCACCCAGAGTGGTTTTCCATTCGTGCGGTCAAAACAGTAAAGACTGCGTTTGCGTCCTTCGTTTTCGGCACACGTCACAAACACACGCCCGTTCGAGACAATCGGGCTGCTGTTGCCGTCAGACGGCAGAGGCGCTTTCCAGACAATGTTCTCTGTGGGACTCCATTTCACAGGGACCTCGGTTTCCTGCGAGATCCCGTTTCCGCGGGGTCCCCGAAAGGCGGGCCAGTCTTCTGCGGTGAGCAAAGTGGAACTGAGAATCAGCGAAGACGAAAACGCAAAAATCAGAACTTGTAAGGAATGTTTCATCTGAACGCCTTTTCGAAACTGTGATCGGAACAGAATGAACGATTTGGCTTAAGCAATTACATCATGAATGACGTGTCCGTGTACGTCGGTCAGTCGCATGTCGCGACCACCAAAACGGAACGTGGATTTCGTATGGTCCAGCCCCAGAAGATGCAGCATCGTGGCGTGAAGATCATGGATCTCCGCACGATTCTCTACGACTTTATAACCCCAGTCATCCGTGGCTCCATAAGTCATGCCCCCTTTAATCCCGCCTCCCGCCATCCACATGGAAAAGCCGAACGGGTTGTGGTCCCGTCCATTGGTGCCCTGCGCAAAAGGCGTTCTCCCGAACTCACCCCCCCAGATGACCAGCGTGGATTCCAGCAGGCCGCGCTGTTTAAGATCTTTCAACAGGCCGGCGATGGGCTGATCGACGGCGCGGGCGTTATTTTCGTGATCGCGTTTTAAATTCGCGTGCTGGTCCCAGCGGTCGCTTTTGACGCTGGTACACGTCAGTTCGACAAAACGGACTCCCCGTTCGACGAGCCTGCGCGCGAGCAGACATTCTGCGGCGTAGGTGCGTGTGGGCTCATATTCCGCGTCGAATCCATACAGGTCCAGGGTAGATTTGCTTTCGCTGGTAAACGACATCAGGTCGGGAATCGCCATCTGCATTTTATAGGCGAGTTCATAGTTCGAGATGGCGGATTCAATTTCGTCGTGAATTCCGGTCTGCTGTTGTTTAAAACGATCCAGTTGCTGCATGAGTTTGAGTTTTTGCAGTTGAGTCTGGCTGGTTTTTTCCTGCCGTTCCACATTTGCGATCCCGCTGCCTCCCGGTTTGAAAATGGAACCCTGGAAACTGGCGGGCAGAAATCCACTGTTAAAACAGTCGAGCCCGCCCGGAGGAATCAGTCCGCCATTGATGACGACAAAACCGGGCAGGTTCTGGCATTCACTGCCTAAACCATAATTAACCCACGCGCCCATACTCGGACGCCCCTGCAAGCCGCTGCCTGTGTGCAGAAAGTAGTTCGCAAAGGTGTGTTCGGGGAATTGAGAGACCACGGAACGTATCACCGCCATGTCATCAACACACCCGCCGATGTGGGGGAAGAGATCGCTGACGGGGATACCGCTTTCGCCGTATTGTTGAAACTTCCACGGGCTTTCAAGCACTTTTCCGACATTATCGAACTGCGTCGCTTCCACTTTAAAATAATCACCGGGACTCTTGCCGTTGAATTTATTCAGCAATGGTTTCGGGTCAAAGGTATCGACTTGCGAAGGTCCGCCATCCATATACAGGAAAATGACATTTTTCGCTTTGGGCGGGAAGTGGGTTTTTCCGACTGTTTCGCCGGAGAACGCACGGTCCTGCAGGAGCGCTGTCAGCGCGGCTGCACCAAAGCCATTGGCGCACTGCTTGAGAATATCACGCCGCGTAAACTGTTGTCTGAATTGACCACATTGCATGTTGCAGACTTTCTGAGGATTCTCGTGAAATCAGAAAACGTAGATAAACTCTTTCAGGTTGAAAATAACGTGCCCCAACTCTGCCCAGATGAGGGCAGGGTCAGCCGTCGGCGGGTTCTGCTGGTTACCTTCCAGAATAAATTGACGTGCCGCTGTCAACTCTTCGGGACTGGGCAGACGGCTTAATGCCGATTCATACATCCAGCGGATTCTGTCGTCGGTCGTTTGCCGATTCGAGTCGGTGGTCACCCGTTTTCCCCAGAGCTGAGCCTGTTGAAGTACAAACGGGTCGTTCATCATGATCAGCGCCTGTGCGGGCACATTCGAAACATTGGGGCGGCCCATTGTGCTGAACGGGCTCGGCGTGTCGTACGCCAGCATCATCGGCGAGAGAAAATTGCGGCGGACCTGAATATAAATCGAACGTCTGCCGTCGCCGTCCAGCGGACCATTCACCGGAGGTTTGCCGCGACCATCCATAAATCTGGTGAGGTGAACCGGCACAGACGGGCCATACATTTTTGAATCGATTCTTCCGGAAATGCTCAACAGGGCATCGCGAATCGCTTCACCTTCCAGTCGCTTTAAAGGCATTTTGTAGAGATAAATATTGTCCGGATCGATCTCTGACACGTTCAAGGTGGTCTGGCTGGCCTGTTGATAAGTTTGCGTCAGCACGATGGTTTTAATCATCTGTTTGAGCGAACGTCCCTGTTTCAGGAATTGCAGCGCAAGATAATCAAGCAGTTCCGGATGCGAAGGGCGTTCTCCCAGGACTCCCAGATTATCGACGCTGGGCACGATGCCCCGTCCGAACAGGTGTGCCCAGATGCGATTCACAATCACGCGATGGGTCAGGGGATTCGAACGATCATTGATTGCTTTTGCTAATTCCAGTCGTCCGCTTCCTGGAGTGAGGGCAGGCGATTTGCCATTGAGGGCTTCCAGAAATCGTCTTTCAACTAAAGGGCCGGGGTTCTGATGGCTGCCGCGAATCAGGACATGATCACTCTCAGCACTGCCATCCATGATGGCCATTGCGGTCTGCGATTTCGTTTGAATCGTCTGTTTCAGTTGTTCGCACTGTGCGCGATAGTGTTCGATTTCCTGCGTGAGAGCAAGTCGTTCTCTGCTTTGCGGATCTGAAAACAGATCAGGATGTGCGATCATCCAGTTGATGACGGCGACGGTTTCCGCACTCGGTGTCTGTTCTGCATTGAAGTATTCCTGCACTGCATGCTGGACCGTCTGTTGTCCCTTAAGTGACTGACTCTGAATGGTCTCGGCCGCTTGTTGTTTTTTTTCGTTTTTCAGGCTGATCGATGTCAACGGTTGTTCGGACTGCGGTGTTCCGTGTTTCACCTGATAAACTTCCAGAGGCTCTTTCTCCAGCACGGTGAATTCCAGATGAATGCGATGTCCCTTATAGCGGGATAAGTCGTGTGTCACCCAGCGCGGTTGATTTTCCGGCGTAGCAGGAATTTTCTTCAGCGTGGAACCGTGCAGAGGGCCGAACAGCATGCGGTGGGAGTCGACACAGGCGTAAACCCAGCAGCCCCCTTTGATTTTGTAAGAAACCGCTCCCTGAACTTCGAAGGTCGGGGTCCTTAATGTGCGTCCTGACCGGGGAAAGGTCCGCAGTTGATTTTTCTGATTCATTTGCGGCGAATTGACATCCACCAGATCCTCCCAGAGAAAATCACGTCTTGCCGCGCCTTCCGCAAGTACAGTGAGCGGGATCTGCTGGTTGGCTTGATCGAAAACCAACGTGCCTCGCGCACGCGGCGCCAGGCCAAAACTGAAACCGTCGGCGATAAAATCTGCGGGAGCACAGTTTGCGTAATTGATGATGGTAGTCTCAGAGGAATCGGTATTACCGGTCGCCTGTGAATTGACCGGTTCGAGAGAGACTGCTGTCTCAGTCTCTTTCTGCAGCGAGGCAAAGAAACGATTCTCTTGATCCTGATTGCTTTGAGTGAATTGCACCCAGTTTTTCAGGATCGCGGGGTTGAGCTTTCGCGCGGCCGCCTGTTGTTTGATTTCCGCATCCAGTTCAGGTGATTTTTCATCGGGAAATTGTTGCGCGATAGTTTTGGCAGCCTGGAAATATTCCGCAAAGTGGTTTACTCCCGCTGCAAACGTGCTTTTCAGTTTCGTTTTGAGGACGGTCTGTTTCAGTTTATGCAGCAGTTCGGTCTGCTGCGCGATTTTCTGATTGTGCGCCATCGATTCGAAACGGACCTGATGATAGTTACTGCTTTGCAGGTATCCATACAGGGCGTAATAGTCTTTCGTTGAAATCGCATCGAATTTATGGTCGTGACAACGGGCACAGGAAACGGTCATGCCCAGAAATGATTTGGTCATGACATCAATGGCGTTATCAAAGCGGTCAGTTTCATCCTTGCGGATATCAACGGGGGAGTGCACCCATTCACTCAAGTACCAGAACGCGGTTGCCAGGACGGATTCATTGAACTGTTGCTCGGGATTCAGTCGTGGCTGTTGCAGTAAATCGCCGGCGATATGTTCCGTGACGAACTGATCATAGGGGAGATCGGCGTTCAGGGCGCGGATCACATAGTCGCGATACTGGTAGGCGTTGGGGGCATCATTATCAAATTCGTGGCCCCGCGATTCTGCATAACGCATCAGATCCAGCCAGTGCCGTGCCCAGCGTTCGCCAAATTGAGGAGCCGCCAGAAGCTGATCGACGACTTTTTCTGTCGCATTCGGAGACGTGTCACTCAGGTAGGAGTGAATTTGAGCAGCAGTCGGAGGGACGCCGATCAAGTCGAAATACAGCCGACGGATGATTGTCCGCTTGTCCGCATGTAAAGTTGGCTGCAGCTGTTTTTCTTCCAGTTTCGCAAGAATGAACTGATCTACGGGATGGGTCGACCAGCTTTTATTTTTGACCGCAGGCGGCGGCACCTCTTTCATCGGCTGCCAGGCCCAGTGTTCCTGCTGTCGTTTTTTCAGATCAAAGGTATCGGCAGCGCCTCCCTTGGCAGGCGGTTTTTCTTCGGGCCAGGGGAGCCCCATTTCGACCCAGCGTGCGAGGAGATCGATTTGTTCTTTTTTCAGTCGGGTATTGGGGGGCATCTCGAACGATTCATAACGCACGGCTTGCAGGAGAAGACTCTCGTGTGTTTTTTTGAGATCCGCTGAGGGGCCAGTATCTCCCCCCTTCAGCAGCAGGGCACGCGAGTCCAGCCGCAGTCCGCCTTCCAGGCGTTTGGACTGGCCGCTATGACACTCATAACAATGTTCGGCGAGCAACGGGCGAATCGACTTTTCAAAGAACTCCAGTTGCTCTGGTGCGAACTGGGGAACGGAATCTGTTTTTGATTTTGCTTCTTCTGCCGAAGTTGAGAAACAGACGAAGCCGATCAGCAGCAGAAAAACAGATATGATTCGGAGAATATGCTTCATACTCAGAGACTTCTTATTCAGAGTTCAGGTCGTGATTCAGCCGAAGATGGTTTTTAGCCGCTCATGTAACGTGGAGCGCATTTTTAAAATGGAGGGAACAATATCCGAGACATTGCCATAAACTATTTTAACGCTTTCAGTTGAAGCGATTCAAGTTTTAATCGGCTTTGCGGAAAAAGAGAGTCAAATTCCCTCGACAGGAATTAAATCAGTTCCGGCAGAGGTTTGGCGTGTCCCTCGACCAGATATTGCGGACGGCCACTGAAATCTTCCACCGTCGTATGCTCTGTTTCGATTCCCAGATTGTGATAAAGCGTCGCAAAGAGTTCGGGGAATGTGACGGGACGATCGACGGCTTCGCCTCCCAGTCGATCGGTGGCGCCGATGACCTGACCGGTTTTCATGCCACCGCCGAAGAGAATGGCCGAGTTCACGCGCGGCCAGTGATCGCGGCCGACCTGGGCACTGATTTTAGGAGTGCGTCCAAATTCGCCCCAGATGGCAACCGTACAATCCTGATCCAGACCTCGTTGATGCAGGTCTTCCAGCAGGGCGCTGACGCACTGATCAAAGGCGGGGAAGTCTTCTTCTTCGCGTTTGAAGATGGTGTTGTATGATCCGCCATGCCAGTCCCATTTACTGTAATTCAAAGTGACAACACGCGCGCCGGCTTCGATCAGCCTGCGTGCGGCCAGCATGCTCTGTGGTACGCGGGGTGCGCCATTACCGTCGATGAATTTTGTCGGATCGCCAGTGCCATAGCGTTTGACGGTCTCGGGATCTTCTTTGGAAAGGTCCAGTGCTTCGGCCAGTTTTGAAGAAGTCAGCACGCCCATTGCCTGTTCGGTAAATGTATCCAGGCCGGTCATCATGCCTGAAGCGTCTGCTTCCCGTTTAAAATTATCAATACCTTGCAGCAGTTGTTTTCGATCAGCAAGTCGTTCCAGAGACACGCCATTCAGTACCATATCATGGCGAGTAGGACCCATCGGACGAAAGGGGGAATGCGAGAGACCGAGAAATCCGGAGCCCGGTTCATTATAGGGGCCGTGAGTACAAGGATAACACAGGCTGATAAAAGGGGGCGCCGACTCCACATACGGGCCTTGAAGTTTCGAGACCGTCGAACCAAATTGCGGCCAGCCTCCCTGTGGTTTCGGTTTTTTGGGATCATGGCCGTTAAAACACTGGATCGCATCGTGGCCGCTCTGCGAGCCGACGATGGAACGAATCAGAACCATTTTATCCATGAGCTGCGCCATTCGCGGGAAGGCTTCACAGATTTCAATTCCGGGAACGTTGGTGGCAATCGGACGCCAGGGGCCTGCGATTTCCTTGGGGGCCTCCGGTTTGAGGTCGATCATGTCCTGGTGAGGTGGCCCCCCCACCAGATAAATCATGATCACCGATTTCTGACGCTTTTTGCCGGCCGGGTTCGTCGCTTCCGCCTGTAACAGGCGGGGTAACGTCAGGCCAGACAGACCGAGACTGCCAATCTGGAGAAAGTTCCGTCGCGTGATTTGATCACAAAACGACTGTCGAGAATGGCCTTGTCCAAGCAGTGTCAGCATACTGGTGTCGCTCCTACCGTAGTCTGGAATCTTGATAACAGCGCGATTGTATCAAGTTGTGTTTATGTGTTCCAGAGGGGCTTGGGAAGATCTTGAATTTTATTATCTTCGCGCCCGTTCACGTAGTTCTGGAAGGACTGCACGGATTCCATTGGCTCCCAGAGAGGCAATCGAGCCGATATTGACGAAGCGATACCCCTCATCAATGGCCTGACGGCAGCGGTCGAGATCTCCAAAAGTGATTCCCGCAGGCTTATTGGCTTTTGCCACCCGTTTGGGGAAATCAGCCAGTAATTTCAGGAGTTCCGGGTGCTGAATCTGTCCGATGATGCCCAGGGAGGCGGAGAGGTCCATCGGGCCGGCAAAGACGACATCAACGCCCTCGACGGCGGCGATTTTCTCGATATTTTCGATTCCTTCCGGTGATTCGATTTGAACGACGATTGCTGTTTCGTTATTTGCATGAGGCAGATAATCATCGAAGGAAATATCCATAAACATGGTCCAGTCGGGCGAAACGCCGCGCGTGCCTTCGGGTGGATATTTGGCATACTGGACTGCGAGCTTTGCTTCCTCTGCGTTATTGATCTGCGGAACCATGATGGTATTGGCACCGATATCCAGCGCTTTTTTGAAGTAGCTCGGGTCCAGACCAGGCACGCGAATCATAGGCATGCAGCCTTGTCTGCGGGCGATCACGGGGATGTGTTTGACTTCGTTGACGCCATAGGGACGGTGTTCCAGGTCGATCCACAAAAAATCGATGCCCGTGTCGACTGACATTTTCGCAAGAATTTCCGAGGCATCAGGCAAGCCGACTCCCAGGGCCACATCACCTTTAGAAAGCAGTGTTTTGATTTTATTTTCGAACATGGAAGGGTCCAGCAAAAAAACAGGTATGGTGTTTGGTATGGAACGTCAGGACGCACATAAATCCATGATAAGCGGAGAAACAGAAACGGCATACCCTGAGAGAGTATGCCGTTTCTGAATTTATGTTATTTGTTGGAATTCCGTTCGCATGCCGGACTACTGGCTGATGTAGTACATGGCTGGATCGTCGATGATCCACTCAGTGGACCAGGTACGACCATTATCCTGATTGCAGATATTAAAGAAGGCCGTGTGGAATGACTGAATCCGTGATCCATAAGGATAGTGTGAAGCGAAGCGGTCGGCCGGAGTCAATGGATCAACGCCGGGACTGGCATAATAGTGTGTGCGACCATCGGGAGTGAAAGACATTCCCAGTGTCCACCAGCCGGTCTGTTTGATTTCCGGCCCGATAAAATCCTGTCCTGAACTGTCAGCCCGTACGACAAACACAGCAGAATCTTCGCCATTGGCACTGTCTGTTTTGCTGTTGAACTGAATGAACATGCCCAGATAGATGGTTTCGATTTTTGTAGTAGGGCCCCGAGAAAAGAATCGTCGGCCTGAACTTTTTGTCGTTGTAGGTGCTTTGACAGCAGCCCGGAATCCGAATGAAGTTCCGGTTTTGTCTTCCCATTCTTCAAATGGTGGAATATAGACGCGTGTGATGACGCTGGGTGAATAATTGACCGAAACCATTGTTCCCTGCATAATCAGGTCGTCCTGATTGCTTCCCCGACTACCTTGTCCGGGAACGCCTGTGTGCAGTGATTTCATCAGCAAGGCGCCTTTGCTGCCGGGCAGGCCGCCGGGAGGTGTGGGAACCCGTTGGATCATGTCCGGTTGTCCGCGTTTGGCACTTTCTGTCCAGATGCTATTCGAGGACTGTCCCAGGGGATAGCGGGTCTGTTCATCGACGTTGGTACTGCTTTTCGGAAGATTCGTAATGTATTCCCAGGTCTCATCTTCAAAATCATCCCAGGCCCCCTCGACCCGTGTCCCGGTGCCAGGAATGACCTGTGCATTTAACTCGGCTCCGGCAATCAGAATTGAGGTTCCCGCAAAAAAAGCCAGACAGTGTCTGGAGAGAAAATGATTCCATCTGAGAAGCATGATTTTCAGTTCCCGGCAATGAGTTGAAAGAAAGCGCGAGGGGATCTGTTTTGTACCCTGACGCCTGGAATGTATTCATTCAGGAGTGGGTCAAAGATTCCCATTCCTGTTGAGTGCAATTATTCCGCAAAGTTCGAATTACTGGAATTATCGGATAGATCGGCAGGAATGGTTCAAATTATCTTGATATGTCTGAAATGCTGTAAACGCTTGTCAGATCTCTGTTTTCTGCAGTAAATCGCAGCTGAAAGAAAAAATGGCAGTTCCGAATTCTGGTGTGCGCGGGCATACATCTGCTGTATCTTTTGTATTTTAACTGCTCCGTATAGATTCCTGCTTTCCTGATTGAATTCGTTGTGCTGAATTGGATTTCGAAAATAGAATCGCTAAGATAGCGATTTGCTTTTCAAGCAGAATTGTTTTATTCAACCGGGCTAAATTCAATAGCAGCTAAATTCATCAGCGGCCTTGGCGCGAGTGCCTTTGATGATCCTTTCGATTGCATCAAGATTTCGAGAACGTAATGACCGATCCCCATCTCTCTGAGCAGGACGCTCTTTCTCAGAGTTTAATTAATACCAAGCAGGAAGAGTTGATTCTGGTCCTGGATTTCGGGTCTCAAACTTCACAGCTGATTACGAGACGTGTCCGTGAGCAGAATGTCTTCAGCCAACTGGCTCGCCCGGATCTGTCGGTAGACCGCATCAGAGAACTGAACCCGAAAGGCATTATTCTTTCCGGTGGTCCTGCCAGCGTTTATGGTGAAAATTCACCGCAGCCAGATCCTGAAATTTTTAACCTGGGAATTCCGATTCTGGGCATCTGTTACGGCATGCAGCTGGTTTGTGCCTCACAGGGTTGCGAAGTCAAAGGGAGCGAATCACGGGAATTTGGCAGAACCCCCAGTACCGTCAGCGACCATTCCAACATCTTTTCAGGCGTTCCGTCTAATTTTATTGCCTGGATGAGTCATGGCGATCAGGTTCAGAATCTGAGCGAACATTTTACCTCTCTGGCGTCCACCGAAACCTGCCAGTTTGCGGCTGTTAAACATCATAGCAAGCCTCTGTACGGTCTGCAGTTCCATCCGGAAGTCACTCACACCGAATTTGGTGGGATGCTACTATCGAACTTTGTTCAAAAAGTTTGTGGCTGTGAGGGAACGTGGAAAATTTCCAATTTGATCGAACAGGAAATCGCGACAATCCGTGAACGGGTTGGCGATAAGCGTGTGATTTGCGGTTTATCGGGGGGCGTCGATTCTTCAGTTGTTGCCGCCTTGCTTTATCGGGCGATCGGTTCTCAGCTATCGTGTATCTTTGTGGACAATGGATTG
>NZ_CALFPF010000494.1 GCF_937919775.1 uncultured Gimesia sp. | reverse complement strand
CTTGCAGATGGCAGTCACGGATTTAATGGATCGCGGAAATTCTGACCCCGTGTTATCGGGATTGAACACCAACTTCAGTGCCACCGTGCCCCAGATTTATCTGGACATCGATCGTGAGAAAGCGATCAAAATGGGAGTCCCCCTCGATTCCATCTTTGATACCTTGCAGGCGGAGCTAGGCTCCACATATGTGAACGACTTCAACATTTTCAATCAAGTCTTCAAAGTCATGGTTCAGGCTGATGAGGATTATCGAAACAAGGTGGAAGATATCACTCGTTTGAAAGTACGAGACCGCAGAGGGAGTATGGTGCCGCTGCATACCCTGATCAAAGTCAATAATTCTGCCGGCCCGCAAGAAGTGGATCATTATAATTTATATCCGACAGCCGCCATTACCGGAAACCCGGGTCCAGGCTACAGCTCAGGGCAGGCGATTACGCGGATGGAACAACTTGCGGATGAAATCCTGCCGGAAGGATTCGGCTATGAATGGACGGGAATCGCGTACCAGCAGATTGAAGCAGGGAACATGGCGCCTTTCATTTTTGCGATGGCACTGGTCTTTGTATATTTGTTTTTATGTGCCCAATATGAAAGCTGGACGATTCCCCTGTCGGTCATTCTCTCCGTACCATTGGGGATCTTCGGGGCGATTTTTGCCACCATGCTGCGTGGACTGGATAATAATATCTATACGCAGGTCGGTTTTGTTTTACTGATCGCGCTGGCCAGTAAAAATGCGATTCTGATTGTGGAATTTGCCAAGCTCCAGCGTGAAGCGGGCAAATCGATCACTGATGCCGCGATCGAAGCCTGCCATCTCCGGTTTCGTCCCATTCTGATGACTGCCATCAGCGCGATTCTAGGCGCAGTACCTCTGGCGATTGCAGCGGGAGCCGGCGCCGCGAGTCGACAGGCATTGGGAACGGCGGTCGTCGCGGGGCTGACGGCTGCGACATTCTTTGGTGTATTTATGGTTCCCGTGATGTATGTGATTATTCAGAAGATGAGCGAATGGATGCGAGGTTCAAAACCGGCGATGGAAGAAGAAGAGGCAGCCGGTTCCGCGACACCGGCAAGCTAACGGGGCGAACGTTATCCGACAACGGACTAACTGAAGTGACGTTGTCGGCTGGCTTCATACAGTAGAATACTGGCAGAAATCGCAACATTCAAAGATTCTGTCTGACCCTGCTGTGGAATTCGGACCAGATGAGAACACGTTTCGAGTAACTCCCGACTGATGCCTGAGCCTTCATTTCCCACGACAATGGCCGTCGGTTGGTGAAAATCATAATTCGAAAGCACGCCGTGAGCGTGCATCGCCGTTCCCACGACGAAAATCCCGGCCTGTTTCAACTCACGACAGAGTTGTGCGAGATCGGAGACTTCTGCAATCGGGATACGGTTCACTGCACCGGCCGACGTGCGGCAGACGAGGCTGTTTACCTCGCATTGTTCATCCGTTCCTGTGAAAACGCCATGCGCACCCAGAATTTCAGCAGACCGAATGATTGCTCCGAAATTGTAGGGATCCTGAATGCGGTCCAGGATCACGTAGAGTGGCGATGAAGTTTGTTGCTGTATGATTTCCTGCGCAGAGGAATAGGGAAAGGGAGCCATTTTGGCAATCATCCCCTGATGATCGCTGGCGCGACATTTTTGAGCAAGATCAGCGTCCGAGGTGATGCAAACCGGAATGGATAATTGCTTCGCACGCTGTTCAGCCAGAGTCATTTCGTCTGCGCTTAACTGTTCTGATAAATGCAATTCCCAGATCGGCCAGAAACCTGCCGACAATGTTTCCATGACCGCATTCCTGCCCCAGATCCAGCACTTCTGGTGGTTTCCCAGCAGGGGCTTGTATTTCTTTCCTTTAGAATGCTTTCCGACCATAGGAATTCTTTATCACTTTGATTATTCTATTAAATAAAAATGAACTCAAGTCCAATAGTATTCTTAACTGTTGGTCATCATTTGATTGATTATGAGCACGTAAATGGC
>NZ_CALFPF010000493.1 GCF_937919775.1 uncultured Gimesia sp. | reverse complement strand
GTTTACGGTTGGAAAGCGAGTCACTCGTCTGAAGATAAAAAGAAGGTTCGATCAATACGGGTAGACGATCTTTGATTTCGATTGCCAGTTCGCTGGCCAGGCCTCGCTGATTCTTGAAATTTCGCAGCGTATCAAACAGCTCACCAGCCCCTTTGATTTGCCAGCGTACCATCCACAGCTTTTCGTGGTTGGCCGGTTTACGGGCAAGGAGTGCTTCTTTCATCAAATGTTTGAATTGTTCCCGGTTTGTTTCCGGGTCCAGATTCAGTTCGATGACGAGCCAGCGAACTACAGCGACTTTCAACAGGCGATGTACCAGGGGCGCTTCTGGTTCGACAGTAACCAGTGTCACCCCGGCCTGTTTGTGTTCGTCAAAATTGAGTCCTTGAGCTGTGCCCGGATGATGGGCAATTCCGGGCTGCATTTCGAATGTCTGGCGCTGAGTTCCTTTACACAGTGCAAGGTAATCTACGGCCACTTCGTCGATTTCATCCGACTGCCAGTCGAGAGGAAAAAATTCGCCTGGTAGAGTCAGGGGGACGGATTGATTTGTCTTCGCGGACTGAGCAGCAGATTCTGTTGGTACACAGGCGGAAATGCAGCCAATCGAAAGTGCGCGTTGATCGTGCTTATTAAACAGTTGATTGCGTTGATTCAATTTTAAGGGCTGTTGTTTTTTGTAGTGAGAGGCCCCCAGAATCTGAAGGGTTGCCACGGTTTCTTCTTCGCGCATGATGTCGAGTATGTCATGATCCTGTGGAGAGAGAAACGTGACGTTGCCGGGCCAGTGGTATTGTAAATCCCATGCACTCAACGGATCGTGTTGGCCGGGAATAATGAAGACCTGAATGTTTTCAGATGCCAGTTGCTGGAACCCTTCGATCAGCGCAATTCTGGCGAGAATGCTGTAATCCTCATCGATAAAGGTATTGCCAGTCAGTAATAGAAAGTCGATTTTATGCTCCAGGCATGCTTTGACGATCTCTTCGAATGTGGCCAGGGTGCAATCTTCGAGACTGGTCTGCGCTGCTTTGGAAACCGCGCCTACCCCCTGAGGTTGATGGTCGAGGCGCAGATTACTGGCGTGGATGAACCGTGTTGGTACGAATGGCATGGCAGACTCCCTTCCGCCGCACGACCTGCTTGTGTGGTTTTTCGTGTGACGACACTGGATGCAGGAGGCAGGTATGCTTTTAAGAAAAATAGATTCGAGGGGAAGTGTACTTCACTCTGCAGTTTATGAAAAGTCGATTCCGCAGAAAAAGTGGCTGCGATCTGAGAGGAATGCGGAGATGCCGACAGCGATGGCACTGGGCACCACAAGTGGTTCTGCCTCGAAAACAGTCCGTCTAGTTTCCTAACCAGGAGGGGATGTCCGGGTCGTGGTAGGCATCCAGCAGGGCATGAGAGACAGTGGAGACTAATTCTTGCCTTTTGAAGGGCTTGGACAGAACTTCATATGCATTGGCGGCACTGGCATCCTGCCGTAATTCATCGGTCGCGTCCGCTGTAATCAGAATGCAGGGCAGAATGGCATTGAACTGTTTCATGATGCGGACTGCTTCCAAGCCTGTCAGAACGTCCATATGCATGTCGAGCAGAACGATATCCACCCGGATTTGCTCTACAAGCTCGACTGCTTCTTCACCTGATTCCGCTTCAAAAAGCCTGAAATAAGGGGCAAAAAGCTCTTTGAGTACATTGCGGAATCCGGCGTCATCATCAGCAATCAATAATTGATAGGGAGTCTGAGACCTGGCAATGACCATGTTTTATTTCACCAATTAACTTCGGAAGTTCAACTACATCAGCGCAAATTTAAGGTAAGCCTAGCCCAAAATTCAAATCATGCAAATATCTATCGAACAAGCTATTAAGATTAGCAAATCAGATACCATTACCGAATAGAAATGAGTGGTTGTCTGTAAGTGGTTTCCCAGAAAATGGTTAGGTGTTGTTGGGCAGGGGCGTAAATTTACTTTTGGAATCGACGTTGCAACTTTTCGATACAAAAAAGACATTTCTGCTGTCAAATAGGCAGTAACTTGTGGCATGACAGATCTCGCGACACTCAATCCGGATTCAGGCTATGCGGAACGTTTTTTTAATCTGATATGTTGATCAGGATCGATGCCATCTTCAGCTACCAGTTCCGATTCTGGTTCGTTGGTCATTTGTTGCGGAGAATTGCTGTCTTGCCGCTGTGCGACTTTCAGAGACATTTGTGAGAAGAAGTTGATTAACGCAGCATCGTATTGCTGAGGCTGAGTATACCGGCTGGCATTATGGATGGCCTGTGGAACAGAACAGACAGTAACCCGGGAAGGACGCATTTTTTTGATGATCAGGTCCGTCATGTGTGGAACGACACTTTGATCATTTTCTCCCACAATAAATAACAGGTTTCTGTTCTTCAGAGATTTGAGGTGAGGTTTCAAATTCACGTAATGGCAGCCCTGACTCTTTTGTGAGTACCAGATCATGATCCGAAATGCACGGACGACCTCCCAGGTTGGGACCAACTGAATAAACATGCGCGGTAAGAATCGTTCTCCCCAGCGAATTGCATGATCCAGAAAGAGTTCCTCATTTACGAAAGCTCCTTCACAGGCAACAAATTGAATATTTGAAGATTGTGTGGCAACAGCCAATGCTGTACCCGCACCGCGGCTCATGCCCAGGAGTCCTACAGGTAGATGAGCCCATTCCGATTGTTTCTGGATAAAGTGAATGGCTGCTTTGACATCGCTGATCTCATGATCGGATAACCAATGGATCGAGTGGTAATCGGGATCAATGTCGCTTTCGCCGTGATTTCGAAAGTCAAATGAGAATACTGCGAAGCCGGCTTCGAGCAAGCCACGGCACTGGAACAGGGCAATTTTTCCTGTTGACTTAAAGGGATGGCAAAAGAGAATCAGGCCTTGAGGATCAGAATTTTCAGGCGTGGCGACGAAGCCGTGTAATGTCAGTCCACTGGAAGTCGGAAAGGAAACGTTCTTAATCCGGATGCTCTCATCATTGACTGGCAGCTGGTTCAGCGTTCCGGCCAGATTGAAACGGTCTGGCATGGGAGAAAAGAGCACGGGATAGGCGGCACGCATAATACAATATTGTACGATCAGTTCTATCAGAATCACGATCAGGGTGCACGAAAGCAACCAACTCACAGCCTTCTCTCCATGCAGGTGATCTCGCTTGTCTATTGGTGATGTTGTCTCGTGATTATATAAGCTAAGTTCGAGGCTTCAATATTAATTGAGGCGATTGGCCAGTAACGATCCTGTCACAGTGTACTCAGTTGCAGATTAAGCGTTGTTATCAAATGATTGAGTCTGGGGGGTATTTTCGTGATCTACAATCAGAAGTTTTAGTCCTTGAATTCTGAGAAAATCAACGCAATATTCTGGCCGCCAAATCCAAAGCTGTTTGAAAGTGTCGTTGTTACATTTGTCTGGCGTGCTTCATTGGGAATGTAGTCCAGATCACAATCCAGGTCGGGTGTTTCGTAGTTGATTGTGGGAGGAACAACGTTATCGCGAATCGACATCAGGCAGGTGATCGCTTCGACGCTGCCTGCTGCGGCGATCAAATGCCCCATCATGCTTTTGATACTGGAAACAGGAACTTTATAAGCATGTTCTCCGAGTGCTCCCTTAATCGCTTTGGTCTCTACTTTATCGTTCACAGCGGTACTGGTGCCGTGGGCATTGATATAGTGAATATCTTCCGGATTGACGTTCGCATGGTTCATGGCCATTTTGATGCATTTGATGGCGCCGCGTCCTTCGGGATGAATGTCGGTGACACGATATGCGTCTGCACTGGAACCATAGCCGACGAGTTCTCCGTAGATATGGGCACCACGTTTCCGGGCTCGTTCCAGGTCTTCCAGAATCATCATGCCGGCTCCTTCGCCGAGGACAAATCCGTCCCGGTTACGATCGAAAGGGCGAGATGCTTTAGCGGGATCATCATTATGGGTGGAAAGCGCTGTCAGCAGGCTGAAACCGGTGACGCCAAACGGATGAATCATGCTGTGCGCTCCGCCGGAAAGCATGATGTCCACATCACCGCGACGAATCAGCTCGGATGCTTCGCCGATTGCCTGACTGGAGGCGGCACAGGCGGTCAGACAGTTGAGGTTCGGTCCCTGAGCATTAAAGAGGCTGGCCAGATGCCCGGCGGGCATATTCGGTTCCTGCTCAAGTTCGAAGCGTGGATTAAGCTGTTCCAGTCCGACTTTGGTAAACTTTTCCAGATCGACGTGGCCATCATTTTGCGCCTGCGCGATGATCTTCATAAAGGTGTAAAAATCCTGTTGCCCTTCGCCGGCGCCGAGATAAACACCGAATAAAGCAGGATCAAAATCGTCGTCGAGGATGCCGGAATCTTTGACAGCTTGTGTTGCAGCACCGATGGCATAGCGAATATTGCGTCCGGAATGTTCAAAGCGATCCAGGTTGTCTACATAGTCTTCCAGATGGAAGTCCTGTACTTCCGCTGCAAAACGGGTTGGAAAATTCGAGGCGTCAAAATGAGTGATATTGGAAATTCCGCATTTGGACTCCTGGAGTGCTTTCCAGGTGTCTTCCACAGTTTTCCCCAAAGGAGTAATAGCACCTATTCCAGTAATGACAACACGGCGGTTCATGGCTTCAAATTCTAGTTTTTTAAATTGAATTTTGTAACAGCAGGCAAATCACAATGTTGTTTGACCCAGCCAGAAGTGATTTGCTGCCAGATAATCTATTCGGTTTTCGAATAGTAGAATTATTATTGTAGTCAATTTAGAATCAAGGCCTCCATACCAAGGTTCCAAAAATAGGTGACTCAGGACTGATCTTCACCGGTTCCCGCTTTTCCGACATCGAGAATTCCCAGCAGATTCATTGAAAAAACAAAGTTTTTCTGGTTGATCGCCCCGAATTCGGAGTCACTTTGATCGAGGTGGACAAATATGATGCTACCTTCTGCAACCAGGCGATCCCCCACCATGGCTGTGACATCGACGGCACCACCCTCCTCGCCGGCATTGGTAATTTTTGCCGTATAAATCAATTGGTCTCCCGGACAGGCCCAGCTGTGAAAGGTCATCTGCGGCACTTTGGCCAGAATCACAATGTGTTCAAAATTATTGATTTCGCCCAGTAGAATGCCTCCGGTTTGTGCCAGGCCTTCTATCATCAGGGACCCCGGCATTACCGGGAAACCAGGAAAGTGATCGTGTAAATGTTCTTCAGCAAGTGTGACATTTTTCACACTTTTTGCGTAAGAACCACTTTCGAATTCAATAAAGCGATCTATCCAGAACCATCGCATTTTTATGAACCTTTAAATTGCTGACTTGAAGCACGGGTAAAACCAGCGGATCAATTTATTCATTGCTGTTTGCATCAAAGAAAATCTGACAAAGGCGCACAGCCCACCATTGTGAGCTGTGCTTCCACAGGTCAGTCGGTTTGATCATTTTTTACCAATTAGGCAAGCCGCGATTCAAGGAAGTTGACCAGCATATCGACGGTAAACAGATCCTGCATTTTTTCTACTTTGGGGTCGGCCACGAATGAATCAACGTCCGCGTGGGGCATCTTGACCCGTAGTTCTGCGATGCCAGCTTCGGTGAATACACCGTCTTTAACAAAGCCGGAATCCGAAGAAGCAATATTTTCGGGGAACAGTTCACCGCGGGGGATTTTGATATCGAAAGCTTTTTCCAGCCGGAATGCGATGTCAAGAAAGTCGATAGATTCGGCGCCGAGATCACCCATGAGAGTGGCCTCAGGCACGACTTCGTCATCGTCCAGTCCGAGAGCGTCCACCAGTGTTTCACGAACGGAATCGAAGATTTCATCTCTAGTTGGCATCTGTAATTACTCCTTGGTTCGACCGGGTGGTCGATTAGTCCCGCCGACCCAGCCTGATTTATAAAACTATTCGGCGGGAAGAATAGTTTTGACGGTTCTCATTAACGATAAGTTGAATTGACCCAATTCTCAGTATACCGCTAACACAAAATATTTCTTCCGAAAACGGCAACGAGCTGTTTCGGAATGACGTAGATTAAATTCCACCCAAAGTTAATCCGCCATCGACAGCCAGTGTCTGGCCGGTAATGTAGGATGCTTCTTCACAAGCGAAAAACAGTACCGCATTGGCAATGTCTTCCGGAAGACCCAGACGACGGGCAGGGATATGTTTTTTGATCTGATCGCCGGCTGCATTCCGCACGTCGACGGTCATATCCGTTTCAATAAAACCGGGAGCGACCGCATTGACAGTAATGCCCCGTTTTGCCAGTTCTGTCGCCATGCAACGGGTAAATCCAATGATTCCCCCTTTACTGGCGGCATAGTTCGATTGCCCGGAATTTCCAAAGTGAGCAGCGACACTCGACATATTGATAATACGTCCATAACGCTTTGACATCATCGGGCGAGTCACTGCCTGACTGAAGTTGAAAACGCTGGTCAGATTGGTGTCAATCACAGCCTGCCAGTCTTCTGCAGACATGGTTGCCAAAAGTCCATCGCGAATGATGCCGGCATTATTGACCAGAATGTCGATCTTTTCCCACTTTTCAATGACCTGGTTGACAGCCGCATCAGCTTCTGTTTTGTTCGCGACATCTGCTTGAATGGCGATCGCCTCGCAATTCTGGTCTGCGAGTTCTTTTACCATTTGTTCGGCAGCTTCCGCACTGGAACGGTACACAAAAGCAACCTTTGCCCCTTCACGGGCCAGGGCCTGCACGACGGCTTTACCAATACCGCGGCTGCCGCCGGTTACCAACGCTACTCTTCCTTCCAGTTTCATTCTTTTTCCTATCTAGTTATTTAAATTAATCATGGTTACTTTGACAGAAACCGAGTACACAGGCAAACCCAATTTCAGGTGTTCGTTCGCCTGTTGGGGTTCCAAAGTTGCCCAAACTGTAATTGCAGATTTTTGATCTGATCTGCATCAGTCTCTGCCATTGAGGGGGTTTTGTCCCGCAGATTAAATTGTTCCAAGACGATCCGGCCGCTGACAGCGGTTTCGCCTTCTACTTCGCTGGAAGCTTTTAGTGTGCACAGATTTCCGTCCCATTTTTGAATGCTCAGAGAGACGCGGAGTTGTTTCCCCGGGGTAACAAAACTATTAAAGCGAATGGCTTTGGTCTGCTTCAGCAGGACTGTGCTGTACTGAAAATCATTTGTGTAACGCATCAACCAGGCACCGGCTTGCACGATTGATTCCACCATTAATACCCCCGGCATGACGGCAAAGCCGGGGAAATGGTCCTGTAAGTATTCTTCTGCCAGCGAAAGATTTTTGATAGCCGTAATCGACTTACCTTTCTCCAGCTCCAAAATTTGATCGACGAGCGAAAATCGCATGCCTGTATTATCTCGCTACCTGTCAG
Organism: uncultured Gimesia sp.; assembly: GCF_937919775.1. Classification (GTDB taxonomy): domain Bacteria; phylum Planctomycetota; class Planctomycetia; order Planctomycetales; family Planctomycetaceae; genus Gimesia. The sequence goes on along the minus strand of NZ_CALFPF010000493.1, from coordinate 2,075 downwards.
GGAAGGGTAGTAATCGGGTAAACCGGGAGAGCAGAAGCGTGTCTGCTTGATGAGACTCACGAAATTTACTGTGATTGTCAAACCGGTTTAAATATAGAAACCCCTATCGATGATCGAACCGACAAAACTTCATTCGATTCTTAAGAGTCATTGGAAACGTGGCAGTATAATTGCCTGATACCCGTTTCTCAAGCTAGTCGCTTGCCTGACAATCCTGAAATCCTGTGAATTTTTAACGTTTTGTGTTCACGTGTTGTAAGTGACTATTTTGTAATATATTACAGCTTATTGACGCCAGGTTTTCATGTCGTTGTTTGTATACTTCAGGAAGAACTCAGTTCTCAACAGTGCCTTTCTTTGAAAAAAAGAACCTAAGATTTTTGACCATAACCTTTTAGTGAACTAGATTTTAGTAAGCGTATTGCCGGTAGTTCGTTACTGGTGTCTATGTTGATGAATCGATATTTTGTTTTTGATTAAAATAGGTTTAAGCAAATGAATATATTACTGGATGCCGAACCAAAGACTGTTTCTACCGCAGATAATGCCACAGAGATTTTATCCTCTTCTCATTTGAAGTTGATGGAACCGATCGCATACCGTCACTGCCTGAGTGGTTCTGTTCGCGCATTAAAGGCTCGGAAGAGCAGTCTTGATTGTTCCTGGAATCAGATTCTCAAGAAGGTACGGGCAAATTCACAGGACATCACAAGGTCTCCGGTCAGGGCTCAACAGCGGGAAACGAAATCCTGCGACCGTCGGGAGTTTCCGCGGCACGCCAGTGAAGCGATTGTTCTTGCCTTTGGTAAGGATGAACCAAGCCTTTCAGGGGAAGGGGATCAGCCAGTCGATAAAGGTTTTGCGATCAATGTCAGCCAGAATGGGATCTCATTTGCTTCCCGATCGCAGTTCAACCTGCGGGAGGAATTGCAGCTACATGTAGAAGATCGACGGGTAGATTTTACTCTGAATGTGACAGCTTCGGTCGTGCGTGCTACTCCACTGGACGATCAGTTCTGGCGCATTGACTGCAAGCTGGTAACTCCGTTAAGCGATCAGCAGGTGGCGCACCTGAAAGAGCACGTTCCTTCCTGCTACGCAGGATAATACGTTCTACATCCCCTGTGGTGGGACGCCCAGTGATTTTCCACCGTCAATGCGAAGTGCAGTGCCGGTAACCATCAGGGCGTCTTTGCTTGCCAGATAACAAATTGCAGAGGCAACTTCCTGAGGTTTGATCATTCTCCTGTGGGCGGCGGCAATCGGGCTGGCACGAATCATCAATTGCGTGAGTCCCTCCGGGTCTGCTGCATTGGCGAGATCGTCATTCATCATCCCGGTTTCACCGACAGGCCCGGGGCAGACACAATTCACGCGGATATTGTCTTTGCCGTGGCAGAGACCCAGGCTCTCAGTAAGAGCGACAACGGCGTGTTTGCTGATTGAGTAAACGGGATCATGCACGCGGGGGAGCAGACCCGCATTACTGGCTGTATTGATGATGGCCCCGCCACCTGTCGCCAGCATGTATTTTATGGCATGTTTACAGCCAAAAAATGTGCCTTTGAGGTTGGTGTCGATGCAGGCGTCCCATTCCGACTCGGTGACCTGATGGATCGGCTTCACTAATCCGATGCCGGCATTGTTGACCAGGATATCGATTTTGCCATATTTGCTGACAGCCGCTTCGATCAAAGCCTGTACTTCGGATTCCTGGCGTACATCACATACTATTTCCACGATTTCCAGTCGGGAGAATGTTTCTCGGTTTTCTTCGAGGTGATTTACATCACCGGCAAAAACATGTGCACCTGCTTCAGCCATCATAATGGCGGTGGCGCGCCCGATGCCGTTGCCCCCGCCGGTAATCACGGCGACCTGGTTCTGAAAGTTGTATTGGTTTGTCATGGTTCCAGATTCTGTCTGAAAAAGGCCAGGAAATGTGTTCGCGCGTCCTGTATTTCTGGTTTTGGAGGTTTGACAGGCGGCTCATTCCCGATATTTTTGATGATTTATGGTGATATTATGTTTGTAAAGTCTATTTTCAAAACGGTTTACGAGGAATTTTCTGGTTG
>NZ_CALFPF010000492.1 GCF_937919775.1 uncultured Gimesia sp. | reverse complement strand
TTCGTGATTTTCGTGTATTTCGCGGTAGAAAAACTATCCTGGCGAATCGGGATTGGTAAACTGGACTTGAACAGGACTCGCATTGAACCTGTAACGACGAGCGGGTTTTTTCGAGCGGTCGCTTTTCACATCCAGCATCAAAACAGAAAACGAGAGACAGAATGACACACATTCCCCAGATCCAATTTGGTTTACGAATCCTCGTTTTGTGTAGCACGGTGATCCTGTCCGGCAATGTGCGGGCGGCTGATGAAAAGCCGCAGGCCGACGAACGGCTGCAGCAGTTGTTGAAGCGATTTCCCGACGCCGACAAAAACAAGGATGGCGTATTGACCCGGGCCGAAGCGAAGGAATACCGCGAAAAAAGCAACGGTGCCCCGGCCAATGAGATCAAACCGACGTACGCCGATGTGAAATACGGCGCTCATGAGCGGAACGTGCTCGACTTCTATCAGGCCAAATCGGACCAGCCGACTCCCCTGGTGATCTACATTCACGGCGGCGGTTTTGTCGGCGGCAGCAAGCGAGTGAGCGCGGGGCTTGTAAACCTCTTTCATACAGCCGGCATCAGTGTCGCCGCGATTCACTACCGCTTTATTGACGGGAAAGACGTACTGCTTCCCGAACCGCAGCGCGACGGTGCGCGGGCCGTGCAGTTTCTGCGCAGCAAAGCCAAAGAGTGGAACATCGACCCCAAACGGGTCGCCTGTTTTGGCGGTTCCGCCGGCGCCGGGATTTCGATGTGGATCGGTTTTCACGATGACCTGGCCAATCCGGACAGCGCCGACCCGGTCGAACGCGAATCAACGCGCATCCAGGCGATTGGCACTTTTGGCGGTCAAAGCACCTATGATCCGATCCAGATCAAAGCGCTGGTCGGCGGCCGGGCCTGGGAGCATGGTTCGATCTTCAAAGCCTACGGCGTCACGACCGCGGAAGAGGCGCTGCACCCGACGCCGGAACGTCAGAAACGCTACGACGAGTCGTCGGCAATCACTCATCTGACCAGAGACGATCCGCCACTCTACATGGTCTACAGCGAAGCCGACGGCCCCCTGCCCGACAACGCCCGCCCCGGCCAGGGCATCCATCACCCGAACTTCGGCCGCGATCTGGTCAAGAAAATGAACGAACTCAAGATCGAAAACGTCTTCATCTACACCCCCGAAACCAAAGGCCGCAACCCCAACCGCGAAATGCTGGAGTTCTTTCAAAAACAGTTTGCGAAGGTGAAATAGGTTCCTTGCCTTTTCGTGCTGTTTCGTGTTTTTCGTGGTAGCTCAACCAAAGACGTCTTTCATCGCGGTCGACAGATTTTGAAAAGCCTGTTCGCCGTCACCGGCGAAGCTGGAGCCGTGCATGATGGCCAGGGTTTTCGGTTTCAAAGCGGCCAGTTTCTGCAGAATTTTGTCTGTCTGTTTTGTATAAGGGATGTAGTCGGCCAGTGGTCCCGCCTGCATCTGCTGCATCGTCGCCCGGACCTGTTCGGATAGATCACTTTCGGTAAGCGGTTTTCCGTTCCCCCCCTGATGGAACAGGTCCGAGCAGAACAGCGTCCCCTGTGTCTCTTCATATAAGAGACCGGCGTCCCAGCCGTGAGGGAGTTGCGCGGTCGAGCAGAAGCGGTATTGATATTTACCCGTACTCAGCAGGTCACCGTCGTTCATCCCGCGTGGCGGCCGGATGGCGAAGTCGTTGATGTTGACCATCGCCGAAACCAGACTGCAGACCGGCTCCGCCTGGGGTGCTACTTCCAGCCACTGATTCAGCGCCCCGCATTCGTCCGATTCGAAATGACTGAAGGCAATATACCGCAGCGTCGCTGGATCAATGATCTGCTGCACCGCTTTTAAGAGCTGCGGAAAGCTGGCCTTATACCCGGTCGTAAATAACAACGGCTCATCATCGCGAACCAGAAAATAGTTAAACTGCAAATCCAGAGCCGGCGCATAACAGCCAAGCCGAAACACATCCGGAGCAATTTCGTTGATCGTGGGTGGGGCGAAGTCGAACATGGGAGGGCTTTCTGAAGCGGTGTGAGTGTCAAGCAGTAGTCATCAAATTCATGATCATAATGTACCAGTGAAAACAGTCAACGTCAGGCTGCGGGCTTAAATTCGTTTTCGGTTTCACTGGGGAGTGTTCATCTGCGGGCGGCGGTTGCTATCTGGTAGGATTTGTTTGCCGTTGGTTCGATAACGGCGGCTGGCGCCGAGCCGCTCAGTTTTGGGGTGTGCTTTTATTCTGGTTCGTTCTGGGGTGGGGCGCTGGTGCTGCGGGCGGACACATGGGTCTGCCCCTGCCTCTTTTTTGTAGCGGGAATCGTTTCACTCCAGGTTGGTGATTTTGATTCTCTCTGTTGGCGTGGGTGAGGCAAGAGATAATGGATTGTTTTTTGTGGCGAGGGAGTGCTGAGATGTGTGGGTGTGGTGGAGACGTGTGCTGGGATGGAGGCCTTGTGTGCGGGTGTGTGTCGATACGCATAAGGTTTTTGACTCAGAAATTGTTGAATCTTGCTGAAACGAGGGGCTTTTATAGTGCTGATATTGGCAGTGCTGCCTGTTCTTCAGCTGAACCTGTAGTCCGTTCGCGCGCGACACACATGAGAGGGATCATGGCGAACGGCGGGTTGGCGTCAAGTCGAATTTATTCAGCAACTGGCACTAAAACGTTGTCATCTGGTACGTGGTTTAGTGTTGGACGGCCAGTCGAGCAGTTGCCCGTCGGCCAGCAGTTGTGTGCGGAGTCGCTGGTAATTCACATCCTGGATTTTGCAGCCGGCATCGATGGCCTGACTGGCGGCGGTCGCGGCGGACTGGCTGAGAATCATCAGCACCGGTTCCATGCGGGTGGAGCCGAAGGCGACGTGACTGGCGGAAATCGCAAACGTGACCAGCAGGTTATCACATTCGGAAGCCTTGGGAACGATGGCATCATAACCAATCGGATAGGGGCCGCGGGTGCCGGTGTGGCCGAGCAGTTTTCCTTCGCGGACCATCACACCATTGTGAGCGATGCGGCGGATTTCGTGGATGTCGACGCCGTAGGAGGCGAGGCCCACCGATTTGGGAGCGACCTCTGCATGCCGACAATGATGTTCGGTCATGACGAGGTCGGAAATCATCCGCCGCGATTCGCGGATATAGAGTTGATGCGGCCAGCCGCCATTGTCCTGGAATTCGTCTTTGCAGAGGCCGTATTGGCTGACCTGCTCGAGCACTTTGTCAGGCACGCGCTCGTCGGTCTTGAGAAAATAAAACAGGCCGCGGGCGTAGTTTTCGTGTTCTTTGATGATCTGCTGCCGCTCGGCGTGGCTCGCTTCGGTGTAGCCTTTGTTGCCGCCGACATAGTTCAGACCGAAGTAGGCGGTGTTGAAATCGAATTTGCCGTTGGGGAGTGCGTCGTGTTTGGTGAACCAGCGGAGGTCCATGTCGTCGCCGGCTTTCTGGCAGGCGGCGATGTAACGGGCGACGATTTCATAGCGGGCCGGATCGTAGTTTGCGGGCGGCGCGATGGGAATGCGGTTTTCGGGTTGATCGGTGACACACAGGCGGAAGCAGTAGGCCTGCACGCCGGGAGCCGCTGCACCGATGGTTCCCAGCTCTCCGACTTCGATGAGGGGGAGCAGGCCGCTTTCGGGTTTGCCGGGAATGCGATAGGGATCGAGAGGAATCGCGCGGTCCCACAAGCCGCGGCGGTCTTTGCGGCGGCCGATCTTGTCGACCTTGCCGAACTCGACCTCGGGGATTTCGTGGAGCTGAATGCCGTTCAAGGTTTCGTTGTATTGAGAATTGGCTTCGCGGGTCAGCGAACAGGACACGCCGGCGGCGGCGAGCAGATCGCCTTCATAGGTCGTGTCGATAAACATTTTCGCAGCGATACGGGTTCCCTTGTCAGTGATGAGTTCGGTGATCGTGGGACCCTGTTTGACGACTTTCTGCAGCGGTTCCCCTTTGATGACGGTGACGCCGGCCTCTTTGATCATTTCCTCGAAGACCTGCTCGGCGACGTGTGGCTCGAGTTGGGTTTCGAGAGGTTTGTTGTATTTTTTGCCGATCCGTTCGTAAAACTCGCGGGCCATGCCGGCGACTGTGGCGGCTTTGCCCATGTCGGAATAACTGAGGCCGCCCGAACTCATGCCCCCCAGATGTTGACCCGGTTCAATCAGAACGGCTTTTTTACCGAGCCGCGCCGCTTTGACGGCCGCGACGACGCCCCCCGATGTGCCGCCGTAAACGCAGATGTCAACACTGTGATCCGGATCGGCTGCGGTCAGATGTTGTGTCGAAAAGAGCAATCCGCAAATCAGGGTGAGAACGGTGATGAGGTAACGGGGCATGGTAAAAGCTCAATTCATTCGAGGCGCAAAATCAGTGAGTTCAGGAGTATTTCAGCATGATCAAAAAATCAATCTTTCAAGATCCATTTCAACGGAAATTGAGCGACTGTCAAGGCGGTTGTGTCATAACCGTCATTTTTCAAGCCCCCATCTTCGTAAAAACAGAAGATCGAACCGTCGGGCAGCGACGCCAGATCGCTGTAGCCGCTGATGCCTGGTTCCAGAACCTGTTTGCCAACCCAGGTCTGGCAGTCATCGAAGCTGACCTGCAGCGTCAGGTTTTTGCGGTCACGGTTTGGCTTGCGGCGTTTCGTTTTGTTTTCCAGGTTATCAGGATTGGCGAAAACGATGGCGTTTTTCGGTTGCGATGGGCTGGCGGGAACTCTGAGAATGCTGGCCATGCAGACGGGTTCCAGCAGTTGATCGTCAAAATGTTTGTCGGTCCAGTTGGTGGCGCCGTTATCGCTGACGGCAATCAGACGTCGGTGCGGCTGCGCTTCCGTGCGCATGTTGACGAGGACTTTGTTATTGAACAACTGGACGGCGACGGTTTCGCTGGGATTCACAACGGTTTCGCCGGCGACTTCATCCCCCTGCTTGACGATGATGTCACCCCGCTGCCAGGTTTTGCCATGGTCGTCGCTGAAGATGGTCGCGACGCTGGAAGGGCGATGTTTCCTGCCGCCGGTCGAAAGCCAGACGGGGACCAGCAGGCGTCCGTTTTGCAGTTGAATGCCGTGCCCGGGGCCGGCAGCGATCACGTTCCAGTTGTATTCTTTGCGGAACTGTTCAAAGACTTCGGTAATTTCAACCGGTTTGCTGAATGTCTGCCCGTCGTCTTTGCTGTCGATATAAAAACAGCGGCCGTAGTTTTCACAATACAGCAGATGCACCTGGCCGGTTTGTTCGTCGGCGAAAGCGACGACGTTGTTGACCGTGTTTTCTTTGGCGTCATGAATCGTTTGCGGGGGCAACCAGGTTTTGCCGCCATCGGTGCTGCGGCGTATCAAAATGTCGATGTCGGCCCAGTCGCCTGCTGCCTTGCGGGCTTCACAATACGCAAGCAGTGTGCCCTGTTTTGTCGCGATGATGCCGGGAATGCGGTAATGATGATACTCGCCGTCACGTGCGGTGAACAAGGTGGTTTTCTGGTGATCGTCTGCCTGCACGGCAGGCAGGATCGACAGGAATGCGAGCAGAAACAGGGAACAATTCTTCGCCGAGCACTGGGGAAAAAGTCTCATAGGGATGCTTTCCTGATGAAGGTTTAATAATATTATTGTTGCGATATTATTATCTAT
>NZ_CALFPF010000491.1 GCF_937919775.1 uncultured Gimesia sp. | reverse complement strand
CGGGTTTGTGCAGGCGAATGCGGGCATTGACCACAGCGGATTTCTTCGAAACCCGCTTTAATGGGCCGACCGCTGTCCTGTATTCCTTTTATGGAATTGCGATCTCGATCACCTTCATTGCCGGGGGTTTATTTGGAACCGGAAAAATGGTTGACGCTTTGACAGGAAATGAACTGGACCGCATGGCGATTCAAGCCAACATCATGGTTCCTGCCGCCGAATGGGATGCAACAGAAAAAACGTTCAAAATCACCGAACGCAGGCTACAGGGCTATGAATACGCCATTCTGGCGGTGACAGTCATGTTCGTCATTTATGGAATGGCGGGGGGATTAGGCGCAGCGATTATCACGGACTTCATTCAGGGTATTCTGACGATTGTGTTCTCGTTTTTACTGCTGCCTTTTGTGTTTTACGAGATCGGTGGTTTCGGTAAACTCCACCCTCAAGCTGATCTCAAAAAGGGGATGCTTGATTTAGTCGCCAGTCCTGAAATTGCTGCCACGCTGGGAAGCGAACCGATTACACCCTTTTATGTATTCATGCTGTCGGTCACCGCTCTGGCAGGCATTGTGATCCAACCTCATATTATGGGGGTCTGCGGCGCTGGGAAAACCGAATTTGAAGGTCGTTTTGGTTTCACCGTCGGAAACTTCCTCAAACGCTTCTGTACCGTCGCCTGGACCTTTACCGGATTGGCGTGCATTGTCTGGTATATGGGCGATAGCAGTCCCCTGAAAACTTCGCCTGACCCTGCAGATCAGGTCATTTATCAATCGTTGATCATGCGGGCCAGCCCGGAATTCCACCAGCTTCCTGCTGAGGAAAAAGCAAAAATCGAAACGACGGATCGCAATTTTGCGGATAGACTCTTCGGCATGGCTGCGCATGATATTCTTCCACGAATCGCACCAGGATTGATTGGATTACTGCTCGCGTCTTTATTAGCTGCCGTCATGAGTACCAGCGACGCACAAATGATTATTTCCAGCGGTTTATTCACAGAAAATATTTACCGCAAATGCCTCGTGAAAAATCGCTCACAGCGCCACTATCTCTGGGTCGGTCGACTGTCCGGTTTAATCATTGTGATTCTGGCTCTCATTCTGCAGACCACGTTTACCGATATCATTGCTGCCTTGAAAGTGATTGTAAAAACGCCAGCCTGTATCGGTATCAGCCTCTGGTTTGCAATTGTCTGGAGACGCTGGAACGTGATTTCAGTCTGGACTTCCACAGTCTCGGGAATCCTCGTCTGGATCGCCGTCGCCTTCTATCCGGATGCGATTCATAAAATGGGTCTGCTGCCAGATCTGATGTTCAATACCAATGGTCCCACAGCAAAAATGTGGGATGTCTGGCAGATGTTTTCCTTCATGAGTGTTGCGGTTCTCAGTGGAATCGTTGTCAGTTTCCTGACGCCACGCCAATCACAGGAAAAACTCGACCATTTCTATAACTTAATGCATACTCCGGTAATCTTAAACGAAGTAATCGAGTCACCCTGCACACTTCCCAAAAACCCGGCACCGGTTGGCGCAAAAATGTTTCCCAACTCGAAAGACATTGAAATTCCCAGGCCGACTTTTCAGGATCTGAGCGGTTTTATCCTGGCCTGGTGTGGAGTAGCAGCGATCATTTACCTGACGAAATATCTGGCTGCAGTCGTATAACAGCCCGTATGAACCAGATTCTGATTGACAATTTCAAAGCTCTGGTTTTCGAAAGCCACTTGAAATTTAAGCCTGTTTTTAAAGTTCAGAATCGCCTTGACTCTGTAATCGCAATCACGATAACTGCGTACTATGCGTCGCGCGCGTGGAGAATAAAATCTCCATTTTGTAATGAACAAAATGAGTCGCTTCTCTTCAAGTCAATCGTTCGTCCGGAAACGGATTTGTGCCTGAATCAAGGTCTCTTTGATAAAACAAGGCGAACGCACGAGCATGATTCCTGAAAAAACCGGTGTGTTATCGTTTCATTTCGGTCACACTTGGGACAGTCCCGGTTCAACACCGGCCTGACCGGGTCGCACTCCGGCGCCTTTACAACCACGGGAACGCATCATCACCACGAATGGCAGCTCCGACACAGGCAGAGTGGGGCGAAAATCGATGTCGCGCAAAAGAAAAAACAGCCAGAAACAATTGTATTTCTGGCTGTTTAAATTGTGATGAAGCTACTTAAGTCTTGATTAACTGCGATAAGTCACAGTCACTTTTCCATGCTGTGATTCAACAACCACACTGTATTTGCCATAGTCAAAAATCTTGCGACGGCCATCTTTGCTGCAACGGACACACTCGCAGGCACAGCCTGGAGCACAAATTTCCACAGCAACACACCCAGGCTCACAACAGCTGTGTTTGGGAGCACAAGGATCTACGATGGTCACCAGCTTGGGGTTTGAACAAGGTGCAACATTGCGAGGCCGCTTGTACTTCACATTTTCGTACAGCGGAATTTCGTTTGAAGCAACGTGTTGTGCAAACGGTTGAGGTGTCAACTCTGGCATGGCTTCAGGAGCAAGTGCAGAAGCAGGAGGCGCTGCAGTTGTCTGGCTCAGATAAACTCCTTGTCCTAATTCGAATGCAGGACCTTGAGCCTGAGCTGCCGTAACGGACAGGGCGATGATGCCCAACGTGTAACAAACAATCTTGTTCATCTCTGTGTACTCCTTTTGCTACCATGGTGAACTCCATTAAGGTAGCTCTGATTAACTATTGATCCCTTTTTTGACGACTTGCTTAAGCATTCTCCAGAATGCGTAGTTTAAGCACTTGAATGGTCAGAGATTTGTCTCGGTCGTCCACCACCCAAACTATACCCTACAGGACAGGCGCGCCACTCATTATTCCCACGAGTAAGTGAAAAACCAGTACCAGTTACATGCCTGATAATGGTCAGAGATAATAAGTGGAGTTTAAGTTGACAAGGTTAGTTCGCACTTTTTTTATGCAAACATCCAAACAACCCTCCCTTGCCTGACAGGAATATTTTTACACCAGGGATGCAAGCATTGCAAGACTCTACTAAAATACGTGCAGGATTTGTTATTTCGACACGTGGGTTCTGTGAATCGCTGCGCCCCCATCTCGAAGTTGGCATGAACATTACGATAACCGGAATTAAATAATCAGGGTAAGCTGCAGTTGCATCGGCGGCTTGGATCACACATAATCTAATTGGTTTAATTTCAAGGACTTGAGGGAGACATCCATGAACAAGCCGGAATCCCGGTTGAATAGAAACCCGATCGTGTGGTCTGTCGTATCGCTGTGCGCCTGCCTGTCTGTTGTAGTTCTCACTGGTTGTGGTGGAAGTGCTCCCCCAACACCTCCGCCCCAGACCCAAACCACGAATGCCGCTCCAGCTACGCCAACTGCACAAGTCGCGCAGAGCACACAAACACAAGCTCCCAAAACGGCTGAGAAAAAAGATGACCGGAAAATGCTCGACGGCATCCCCTACGATGTCTGGTTTGAGAATCCTCTGGCTGTGGCTGGAAATAACCAGGCAGTAACACCGGTTTCGTTACCTGGCAATACCGTTGCTGCCTCTCCTACCACGCCTGCGCCCGCAGGTGAGATGAAAACACCCGCCGCCCAGAGCACGACTCCTGCTCCCGCTGGTGGCATTGACTGGAAAACACTCATGCCGATGCCTGTCCTGGAAGCGCAGGTCAAAGATATTCGAAATCGTTTAACAAAAAACATGCAGTCAGTGGGTACATATAACACCACCTATCTGGAAATCCCGACCTTCACATCGACTCTGGCTGCCCTGGCGGGAATTGTGGCGGAACATCCGGATGACATCGCCTGGAAAAAAAATGCGAAACAGCTGCGCGATCTGGCTGCCAAAATCTCAGCCGAGCCTCTGATGCGTGGCGCCAAGTCTTATCGGGATATCCAGGTTCCCTACGAACAAATTATCGTCATCCTGAATGGCAGTCTGCCCGCAGGACTGTCTGATGCGCCCGAGAAAAAATCACTCTCGGAGGTGGCTTCGATGGGGGATCTGATGAAGCGCTCCGATATTGCCTACAAATGGCTGAAATCGAATGTCGGCAGTGCTGATGCATTGAAAGCAGAAAAAGAAAAAGTCATCGAGGAGACTCATCTATTAGCAACCGTTGCGAAAATCATTACGACTAAGGGATATGGATATGATGACGACAAAGGTTTTTTGGGGCACGCCAACCCGATGTCGGAAGCCTGTCTCAAAATGGTTGAAGCGGCAAAAAATGACAATTATCCGCAGTTTGATGAAGGTTTAACGCGTGTTTATAAAGCCTGCACAGAATGCCATAGCGAATTTAAAGAGTAACGGCGTCTCGCTTCGGGAACAGGTATCCGGAAGCGACAAGTATGTAATTTAAAACCGTGAAGCCGCTGTATAAGAGAGGAATCGAGGGAATGATACAGAATTGGTACAGCTCAGGCATAAGACTTTGTTTGCTGATTTTCGTGCTGAACTGCGCCAGCCTTGTCCGCGCCGAGTGGATTGAGCTCGTCAGCGGACATAAAATTGAAGGGGATATTCTGAAGCAGAGCAATACGCACCTGTTAGTGGATATCGGTTTTGAAGTGTTGCGAATTCCCGTGGAACAGATTCGCTCCCGATCAAAATCGGAAAAACCTGACACCAGTCAAGCGACGGTTTCCAAAAGCAAGGACAAGTTTTATTCGATCGCCGAACTCCCCGTCAAAAGTATTAAAGAGCTGGCGCGAACCTACGGAGAAGCGGTGACACTGGTGCAGACCTCCAGCGGGCTCGGTTCCGGCTTTATCATCAATGACCGTGGATACTGTGTGACCAATTATCATGTTGTGGAACAGGAAACACGCATCGCCGTTACCATCTTTCATCGCACTGAAAACGGTGAATTCCAGCGCCGACAGATCAAAGATGTCGAAATTGTGGCGCTGAACCCTTTTTTCGATCTGGCTTTATTGCGGATTCCTTTACAGAAAGATGTCACATTCCGTACCGTCTATCTGGCAGAAAATGACAAACAGCGCGAAGGAGAAGAAGTCTTCGCCATTGGCAATCCACTGGGACTGGAACGTTCTGTTTCGCGCGGCATTGTCAGTACGCGGAATCGAAACATGCAGGGCATTGTTTATATTCAAACCACAACTCAAATCAACCCGGGGAACAGCGGCGGCCCCTTGTTTAATTCCCGCGGCGAAGTAATCGGCGTTACCAATATGAAATTGATTCTGGGTGAGGGGCTGGGATTTGCCATACCCATCACCTACGTAAAACACTTTCTGGATAACCGGGATGCATTTGCCTTTGACAAATCCAGTCCGAATACAGGCTATCGTTATTTTGACGCACCCCGCAGAAAAACGGCTGATTTTGAAAAGTAGGCGAAAATAATTGCAACCAGCTTCACCTTTTTCTGGTACATCCCGAAGAGGCGTTGTCCCGACGGCTAATTTTTTTCGACTCACAAGTTGAATGGCACGTTGGGGTTGTCAGAAC
>NZ_CALFPF010000490.1 GCF_937919775.1 uncultured Gimesia sp. | reverse complement strand
CGGTGCTGTCCTCGTTTCTGGTTCCTTCCAGAGCGCATCGGTGTATTCCACTGAGTGAAGGTCTCTCCGCCTTTGATTGCCGAAAGCGACTGATCCGGCAATCGCAGCGCCGGATTTGGATCAGCACTTTCCTTTGGCGAAATGATCGTGTCGGAAATTTTCTTCTCGATGAGCTGGAACGCCGATCCCGGGAAGGGGTTGAAGTACGAATTCTGCTCGACCACTGGGTGACCCTGCAATCGGAAAACTCGATTCTTCCCCGCCTGCGTCAACTGGCGGCATCGAGTGATATCGAGGTGCGGTTGTTTAATCCGGTCGTGCAGAAGATGGATCCTGCGGATGCGGAAATCATGCTGGCGGGGGCGAAGAATGGAGAGACTCTGAACCGGCGGATGCACGGTAAAATGATGCTCTTCGACGAGGCATGTGTCATCGTGGGAGGCCGCAACCTGGGCGACGAATATTTTGATATGCATCGTTTTCGGTGTTTTAGCGACGCGGAAGTATTGATCAGTGGCCCCATTGTCGAAGAGACCCAAACTGCGTACGCCCGTTTTTGGGATCACGATCTGAGTGTGGATCTGCTGGAATTTGCGGACGGGGAACAGTCAACCACAGCGCCATCGGAGTCTGGTACGCCGTCTGATTCTGTTGATCTCCCGGCACCTTTTTCAAAAATCGCAGAGGAATGCTGTCCCGATTATACCTGGCGCATCTATACTCCCCGCCAGATCGAACTCTATTATGATCTGCCCGCCGTCGATTGCCAAACGCCTGACGAAACAGGGAACCGACTGGTCGAGATTCTCACATCCGCACGGAAGAGCATCCATCTGACCTCACCGATCATCATCTTCCCGGATTCCTGGCTCGACCGATTGGCGAAACTGCGCGAGCAAAACGGATCGTTTCTGCTCTCGATTGTCACCAACAGTCTGGTTTCCACCGATAACCTCTATACCTACGCAGCCGGACTCAAACAGCGCAAAACGCTGCTCAATCAACTCCACGCTCATCTACACGAAATACGGGCAGTTCCGGGGGAGATCGTTCGAATGATTCCCAGCTATGCACGTCTGTCCGAGGAAAATGACAAATCCGACGCGCAACCGGAATCCGGCTTTGGTGCGAACCACTTCGAGTGCGACGAGTTCCATACGACATTGCACTGCAAGTATTTCATTCTGGATGGAACAACAACGCTGCTCGGCTCTCCCAACCTGGATCCCCGCTCGCTGTTCGTCAACACGGAACTACTGCTCAGAATCGAAGACGAATCACTCAGTCAATATTTTCTGGAGCACCACAATCGCTTTCGTTTGAACACGAACAGTTGGGTCGTCGCCCGGAGGCAGAAAGAAACCATCACCGCCCGCGTCTCCCGGCTGCTGCCCTCCCAGCAGTCCCGAGAAGAAAACATTGATACGTCTCGCCCCGGATACTGTTTTGCGCCGCGGAAAGAAACGCCCCAGGAAATTCCCGATCCCTGGGCCGACGATTTCTACGATCGCTACGAGTCATGTGGCGTCTATCCGGGAATCAAAGATTCCGACGAAAAAGTAGAACTCTTCTTCACCGAAAAACTGTCACACATGTTCCGGGATTTGCTGTAGAGGATCGAATAAGCATAAAATTATCTGTCGCAGGAACCGTTCAGCGACACAAAAATATCCAGGCCGCGCCGCCTGACTTCTGTATGAACGATAAGGACTTTTCACACGATTTCACCAAAGGAGAAGAAAATGGGATATGAAGCCTGGGTTATAAGTGAGATCGGAGCCCCTTTCACCCGGCAGACACTGGAGCGGGAACCACTGGGACCCGAAGAGGTGGAGGTGGCGGTAGAGCATTGCGGCGTGTGTCATTCGGATCTCTCGATGTGGCAGAACGAATGGGGAATGACGACTCTGCCCGCAGTCTTCGGCCATGAAGTCATCGGCCGGGTGACAGCCCTGGGATCGCAGGCGAAAGGTTTGAGCGTCGGGCAGTGGGTCGGCGTCGGCTGGTTCAGCGGCAGTTGTATGCATTGCCGGCTCTGCCTGTCGGGGCAACAGCATTTATGCAAAGAGGGGCAGCCCACGATCGCCGGTCACCTGGGAGGCTTTGCCAGTTCCGTACGTTCCCACTGGGCCTGGACGATTCCTCTGCCGGACGGTCTGAACTTTCCTGATGCGGGGCCCCTGTTGTGTGGTGGCATTACGGTGTTCAATCCCCTCAGCCGGTTTGCGACGCCGAAGAGCCGCGTGGGTATCGTCGGCATCGGGGGACTGGGACATATGGCGGTCAAATTTGCCGCCGCGTATGGCTGCGAAGTGACGGCGTTCACATCGCATGAAAGCAAGTTCGACGAAGCCCGCAGTTTCGGCGCACACCATGTCGTCGCCAGCCGGGACACGGCTGCGATCCTGGAATTGGAGAATTCATTTGACCTGCTGATTGTCACCGTGAATGTGCCACTCGACTGGGATGCGCTGTTGAAAACGCTCGCGCCTAATGGAAGGATGCATGTAGTAGGGGTAGTGCTGGAGCCGATTCCGGTTCCCGTCTTTACACTGCTCGCGCGGCAGGCCAGCGTCAGTGGCTCTCCCACCGGCTCCCCCGTCGCGATGGCCGAAATGCTGGATTTCGCAGCGCGACACAAGATCGCACCGCAGACCGAACACTTCCCCATGAGCCAGATCAACGAAGCCTTCCAGCACGTGACCGAAGGCAAAGCCCGCTACCGCGTCGTGCTCGATGCAGATTTTTGAATTTGAAGCGGTTCTATCTAGAAACCAGAGATTTTTAATGTTTCCTTTCAATCCTGGATTAAGGTTGAATGGTGATGGAATTTTATCAGTCTTCTATTGGAACCTTAGCTTAAGCTCCAGTGTCCATCCAAAATGAAATTCTGATTGAATAACCTGTATGGAGCTGACATGGTAAATGACACGGAAGAGTTGGTGATCTACAAATACAGCTGGAATACGCGATATTGTGGTTTTGCATTATCAAGAGAGGCAGCAATAGATAGTGTAAAGAATCATTATTTCTATGGAGAGCCGGAAGAAAATGGAGATGAGATGGTCTTAGGCACTCAATGGGCTGAAGATCAGGATGAAGAAGGCTGGCG
>NZ_CALFPF010000489.1 GCF_937919775.1 uncultured Gimesia sp. | reverse complement strand
ACCATAATCCGCAGGGTTATTCGATGTGGCTGGCCGGAGCAGGAGTCAAACGCGGTCACGTCCACGGTGCCACCGATGAATACGGTTATTATGCGGCACGTGATAAAGTTCACATTCACGATCTGCATGCCACGCTGCTGCATCTGATGGGCATGGATCATAAGAAATTGACCTATCGTTACGCGGGCCGCGATTTCCGGCTGACTGATGTTTATGGAGAAGTCGTACACGAGATTATCGCCAGTTGAAAGAGAGGCCGTAATCCCATGAATCGCAGGGGAGAACCAGACACGCTCATTTGTGTCTTGATTGGTCTATCGTTCCCTTTTTCGTCGGAGGATGTACCGGAATCGTTAAATACCGCGATAATCAGGGCTTCCGGTGAATGAGAAACGGCCTGTTTTTAGGGTGGTTGCAGAATTACAGCGGAATAGTTACAATCCCGGTCTCAGGGTGGATTTTGCGCGCAACTCGTTGTCTATTCAAGAGATATGTGCGAGTTACTGCTCCGTAATGTACTGTATTTACAAACAGAGAAATTTGAAGATCTGAAGAATCAAAATGTCTTATAAAAATCATCCACTGGTAATAGCGGCGATGGAAAGCATTGATGTTGCAAAATCACTTTCAGCATTGGATGAAGTGCGTGTCCAATATCTGGGGAAGAAAGGTGAACTGAAAACTCTGCAAGCAGTGTTAAAGTCTTTGTCGGATGACGAAAAGGTTGAGTTTGGGAAAATGCTCAATGGTGTCAAACAGGAGATTCAAGAATTTCTAAGGCATAAGAAAGCTCTGATTGAAGCATACGAATTAGTTGGCCCGGATATTAAAGCCATTGATGTGACGCTTCCCGGAGTTCGCGCCCTGCCGGGACATCGGCATCCGCTGATGGCGACGATGGATGAAGTGAAATCGATTCTGGTCGGCCTGGGTTTTCGCTACGACGATTATCCCGAGGTGGAATCCGAATTTTACAACTTCGATGCATTGAATACGCCGGACTGGCATCCCGCACGCGACATGCACGATTCATTTTACACAACCAAAGGCAATGTCTTACGGACGCATACGTCCGCGTTTCAGACACGGGCGATGAAAAACTTCGGTCCGCCTCCGTTACGGGCGATGACGTCCGGTCGCTGTTATCGGCGGGATGAAATTGACGCCTCGCATTTCCCCATTTTTCATCAACTGGATGTGATTGCCATTGATGAGAATATCAGTTTCGCCGATTTGAAATGGGTCTTGTATCAACTGGCCAGCGGATTGTTTGGCGACGATGTTCAACTCCGGTTTCGTCCGAGTTATTTTCCCTTCACCACGCCGAGCGCGGAAGTCGATGTCATGTTTAATGGCAAGTGGCTGGAAATTCTGGGAGCCGGCATGATTCGTCCTGAAGTGCTGCAGGCCGGAGGTGTGGACTCGGAAAAATGGCAGGGTTTTGCGTTCGGTCTGGGCATCGATCGTATGGCCATGATTCGACACGGGATCAGTGATATCCGACTGATGTACGAAAATGAAGAAGCGTTTTTGCGTCAGTTTTAAATGAACTGTGCCTGGTGAAAGCGGACACGATATTTCTGGCAAAGAGAGAGAAAGATGCGAATAAATACTGGCTGGTTGCGCGATTATCTGTCGGAAGATTGCAAAGAGAGCGAACTGCTTGATGCATTCATGACGGTCGGTCTCGAAGTCGAAGAAGAACATAATCTGGCGCACGCACTGGAGCCGATCAGGATTGGTTTTATTCGGGATAAGAAACCGCTGGGTGATGCGGGTAATCTGTTTGAATGCCAGATTGAAATAGAAAAAGGCAAACTGATCACCATTGTCTGCGCTACCGCGCATCCTGTGGAAATTGGCTGGGGAGTTCCCGTAGCGCTTGCCGGCACAAAGCTGCCTACGGGTGCGTTCATTGCGGAAGGAAAATTCAAAGGCATTCGTTCGGAAGGGATGATCTGTCTGGATGGAGAGCTGGGACTGATTGCCAAATCGTCCGGTATGCAGGTTTTTAAAGACGAAGCGATGTTAGGTGCAAGTCTGCCTTCTCTCTCGCCGATTCAGGAATCACTGGTTGAAGTTTCCGTGTTACCGAATCGGCCCGACTGTCTGGGGATGATCGGCATTGCCCGCGAAGTGGCAGCCGTCCTCGGTATGAAACTGAAGTATCCCAGCGCGCGGGTCATTCAATCTGCTGCAAACCAGACGGAAAAAATCACTGTCGCGATTGACGATGATTCACTGTGTCCGCGCTATGCCTGTCAGGTATTTGACGGAGTGCAGGTTCGCAGTTCGCCTCACTGGCTCAAAAGCCGTCTGCAAACAGCGGGCTTACGACCCATAAATAACGTGGTGGATATTACCAATTTTGTGATGCTGGAATGGGGACAGCCGCTCCATGCTTTCGATTTCGATTCCTTGAAGGGAAACCGGATTGAAGTCCGCCGCATGCGGAAGGATGAAAAACTCAAACTGCTGGATGAGTCTGAAGTGGACGGCGCACACCAGCCGCTGGTGATTGCCGACGCCGAGAAACCGATCGCGTTAGCGGGTATCATGGGGGGCTGGAATTCGCAGACCACAGCCGGTTCGAAACGAATTCTGCTGGAAGCGGCCTGTTTTGATTCGGTGTGTATCCGGACTTCCTCCCGGAAGTTGCGTGTCAGTACCGATTCCTCGTATCGCTTTGAACGCGGAACCGATCCCAACGACATGTTAAGCGGTGCATTCAACCGCGCTGCAGAATTGCTTCAGGATGCAGAACTTTCGCAGGCAAAACCGGCTTCCGATGTGACTGACAATTATCCGAATATTCGCGAGCAAACCAGGTTCGCTTTAGATTCCGGTCGCTTCTCGAAGATCCTGGGTACGGAAATCAGTGATCAGCAGATCAAAGAGTGCCTTTCCAAGCTGGAAATGACGCACGATAAAAATCTGACGATTTCGGTTCCGACCTGGCGCGTGGATGTGAATAATGAAGTGGTGCTCGCCGAAGATGTCGCGCGTCTGTTGCGGTATGACAGCATCGTGATGAAACCACTGGTGGCAACCACCACCAAAGGTCGTGTCTCAGAAACTGACGGACTGCGAACGAAAATTGCCACGTTCCTGAGCGCCAACGGCTTTCTGGAATGCCGCACGCCTCCACTCACCACGGAACAGATTGCTATGTCATTCAGTCAATGGCCCGGCGATCCGATTCAGGTTCAGAACCCGATTTCGAAAGAGATGACGACACTCCGGCAGAGTCTGGTGGGAAGTTTAATCGAGGTTGCAGAACGAAATGCACGGCGTGGTGCCAGCAGCTTCCGGTTTTTCGAAATCGATCGTACTTTTCGACAGAACGACGATCAGATCGATGAACGCTGGATGATTGGCGCCGTGATCGGAGGAGCCGTCAACGACTCTGCCTGGATTGCTTCCGAAAAGGAAATCGATTTTCTGCGAGCCAAGGGACTTGTGCAAAATCTGCTGGCTCATATCAGTGTGGATGAAATTTCCTATGAACGGGATACGGCTGCGAAAGGTTATCGCGGCGAAGAATTTGCGGTCATTCAACATGACGGCAAGCGAATCGGTGCTCTCGGTCGGATTGATCTGGACGCATTGGGGATCAAGGATCGTGCCCGAGTGCCTCTTTACGGAGTTGAATTGGATATTTCCGCATTGATCAAAGTCAAATCACCAGCGAGAATGTTTGCTGGCCTGGCGCGCACGCAGATGATTGCCCGCGATATTTCAATTGTGGTTCCCATCGGTTTGCGTTATGCCGAGATAGAGAAATCGCTGGAAAACGCATTTGAAACGGCAGTTACCAACCTGGTGACCGAGCCACGAAAAGAGAGCGAGACGCCTGTTATTCTGCAACCGAAGCTGGAGAGTGTGCTCTGTATTGATACATTTGTCGGCGAGAGCGTCGGCGCAGATGCACAGAGTCTGACGATTCGCATGTTATTCCGCGATGAGACTTATACACTCACTTCCGGCGAAGCACAACAATTGATGGATTACGTTGTCGAACAACTTCACTCCGAACACGGGGCCGTCCAGCGCTAACGTGACGACTGTATTAATCCAAGATCTGTTAAATATCGAAGTCTCAAAAGATGTGATGACTTAAATTATCCTGTGAGGAAATTCTGGTTTTGGGAGAGGTGTTGCATCGCATTCAGTTCGACAACGGCCAGAACAGGAATGTTTTCGAATTGTGCAGCAAGCGTTTTCAATTTGTGGGAGTGGATCTTGAGTGGCCAGTGAATCCCATTCGAATGATTGACCCTTCCTGGATATCTGACCTACGTTTCGCTGTATCAAGATATAGAGCAGTCGAAACTGACTAATTGAACTGATGAAACTCAAAGCGACGCTTGATGTTTATTTGGAGAAATTAAAAACGACGGGCTTCTGATTTCAACTTCTAGAGAAGATGTTAGTCAGCCCGTCGTTTTGGTCAAACGTTTTTTCAACTATCGACAATAATGGTGCGAATGATTGCGATGGCAACAATCGTGGTCGTGGCATTCGTGGTGGTGATGGCACGAACATTCGCAGGCTGGGCAGAGAAAACCAATATCCAGAGTGCCCTCTGTGAGACATTTATCTTTTAAAGAGTCGAGAGAACGTGCATTGCATAAGAGTTTATTCTTGATGACTTTCCACGATGAACAGCGGAAATCGGTATGATACCACAGTAAAGCAGCCGCACCTGAGACATGAGGCGTTGCCATTGAAGTACCACTTAATCGGCCATACCTGTTGCCCGGGAGCGTACTCAGAATATTACTGCCTG
>NZ_CALFPF010000488.1 GCF_937919775.1 uncultured Gimesia sp. | reverse complement strand
CCAGGCATGTTTGTCAAGGTTTGTCTCAACATCAATGAAGAAGAGGTCTGGCGCAGTTTTACGATCAGTTCTTCTCCCACGCGTCCTGATAGAATCGATTTGACTATCAAGCGGAATCGCCAGGGGCAGGTGGGGAATTATTTTTTTGAACATGTTCGTCCGGGAAGTAAGATTCCGGTCAAAGGCCCGCTAGGCCAGTTTTATTTTGATCCGAATCTTCATACAGAATCCATTGTGCTGCTCTGTGCGGGAATTGGGATCACCCCCATGATGAGTATTGTCCGCAATCTCTGTGACTCTAAGCTGAATAATCCCTGCTATTTATTTTATGGTGCCAGAACACACCGGGATATTATTTTCGATCATGAAACCCGGCAGTTAATCACACAAATGCCGGGGTTTCAGTACTTCCTCACACTTTCCCAACCCGCCCCCCATTGGTTGGGTTATTGCGGCTACCTCAATTTTGATTTTATTCTGTCGAAGATTCCTCAAGTTCCGGTGCCACGTTATTTTCTGTGTGGCCCAGGAAGTTTCAATCAGGATTTTGAAGAACAACTATTGAAAATTGGTGTTCCGCAATCATTAATTCACACCGAACAATTTCATAAAAAACGAAAGTCTGAATAGACACGCATGAATTTCGACGTCGACGGACACAATCAGAACTCCAGCATATCTTTTGAAGCTGCCTCTTCGTTTTCACAAGCAAACTCTGCCCGCAATACAGATTTCAATCTGATCGCGATACTCCTGAAAGAACAGCAGATATTGACTGCCGTCGATCAGTTTGCAAAAAAGTATGACGCACAGGCGTTACCAGCCCAGTCACGCTATTACGCAGATCTGATTCCTTCCGGCGTCCCTCAATCAGGTGAACAATATGCGTTTGAAGTGGATCTGGATCGCTGCTCCGGCTGCAAAGCCTGTGTCAGTGCCTGCCATTCACTGAATGGACTGGACGAAAACGAAACGTGGCGAGATGTAGGCCTGCTTATCGGTGGTTCTAATCAGGACCCTGTTTATCAGCACGTCACCACCGCCTGCCATCACTGTCTGGAGCCGGCATGTATGCAGGCCTGTCCGGTGAATGCTTATGAAAAAGATCCACTCACCGGCATCGTCAAACATCTGGATGATCAATGCTTTGGCTGTCAGTATTGTACATTAGCCTGTCCGTACGATGTTCCCAAATATCAGAGTCATAAGGGGATCGTCCGTAAATGCGATATGTGCAGTCAGCGTTTATCCGACGGCGAAGCACCTGCCTGCGTACAGGCATGTCCCCATCAGGCAATCGCCATTGAGATCGTCAATCAGGAACGGGTAATTGCCGATTCGGAGATCAATCAATTTCTACCCGGGGCACCAGATCCGCAACATACCTTTCCCACAACAACCTATAAATCAGCAAAACCATTCCCCCGTAATACTTTGCCGGCAGACTATTATTCCGCCAGCCCGCAACACGCTCACCTGCCTCTGGTAATTATGCTGGTTCTCACACAACTTTCTGTCGGGGCGTTTCTTACCGGCTCGGCTCTGGAATATTTTCTCAGTGCTGAAACAACGGCGGTCATGACCCGCTTGTATGCGACGAGCGGACTGTTTTTTGGCTTAGTCGCATTGGGTGCCAGTACACTTCATCTGGGCCGCCCCATGTATGCCTTTCGTGGTATTCTGGGCCTGAAACATTCCTGGTTGAGTCGCGAAATCCTGGCTTTCGGCGCCTTCGCCGGCACCGCTATGGTTTACGCCATGCTGACCTGGGTTTCTGCTTCCGCTTTTCCGGACCTGAAGACCTGGCAGCCGCTTGCCGGTCGTTTTGTCGGCATTGTCGGAGTGGTCGGTATTTTCTGCTCGATCATGATTTATGTGTTTACCAAGCGGGAATTCTGGAGTTTTGAATCAACGGCTGCCAAGTTTTCTCTCACCGCTATTCTATTGGGAATTGCTTCGACCTGGTTGACGATTTTGATTCTGAATTTGACTGATAATTCTCCTGAATCAAATCTGCTGATCGCTCAAGCAGGCCCCATACTCTCTAAGGCATTGATTGTGACATCAATCATTAAACTCAGTTTTGAAGCTTCGATTTTCAGGTATCTGATTCGAAGACAGAATTCTCCCCTCAAACG
>NZ_CALFPF010000487.1 GCF_937919775.1 uncultured Gimesia sp. | reverse complement strand
ATCAGCGTCTCTTCTTCACTGAAATCTTCGCTTTGTTCTAACTCAAACTCAGAATAGAGCCAGTCAGGACTGGCATCCGGAGAGTCAGCTAGAGAAAGAGCGCCAAACACAAAGACGATGTCCAGTAATATTACTGTACAGAAAGCAAACATCAACGGTTGGCGGGTATATTGAAGCATAGATAGATCGTATTTTATATTTATTACTTTGTCAATGACCGGTTTATGAACTAACTTAGAATCAGGTAGAGCAGCGGGGGGATGCCTCAGAGAATGGCAATCCTAAGTGCCTTCCAAGTCATCACTAAATCATATTTTCCCTATACCCCAGTATTCACAATAGTGAGGTGTCGTGTGAGAATATGAATAACATCAACAATCTGTGTCATATATTAAAGCATGGTCTGATAGGAATTTTTTGCAGTCTGAGTATGAAACATTGCGAAAATCACCCTGCCTGCCAAACCACCTGAAAACACTCCCATAATTAAAAATCAAACAGAGCCTGCGCTCTGGATCCCGAAAGCTTGAGGGGCTGATGAGTATTTTAAATCGTCGTAATCTGCTGTGCTGTTCTCTGATGGTCGCCAGCATGATCTGCTGTCTGAATCAAATCTGTGAAACGGCTTCTGCCCAGACGATCAAAGAAGAGTTATGTGACTGCTCACCGGAGTTAACACTGTTATTACGTGTGAACGATGTGCGGCGGACAGCCACCCTGGTGACAAAAGCCGGCGGGGAAATTGTGTACGACCCCAATCTGGGCATTGGAAACGACATTCCTTTTCTGGTGGTGAATCTCCCGCCAAGCAAATTGAACGATCAGAAATTTATTGAGTCACTCAAACTTCCTTCCGGTGTGATGGAAGAAATCAAGCCGGGAAAAATCGTGCCCCAGGCAGAACCTGCGCTGTCTGATTCGAAAGATACGAAAGTCTCCGAGCTGCAGGAAACTCCGGAAGCGGATTTTGACTCGCTGTATGTTCCCCTGGACGATATCCAGGTTCCCGCGCTCCGCAAACGTGTTGCCGGCAAAGGTCTGGGCGAAGGCACGATTGTCGCGATTATCGATACCGGCATTGATACCAGCCATCCGGTCTTTCAGGATCGCGTCATATTCTGGAACGATGCCACACGCGAAGGCCGCATGCATCTGGAACGTACCAGACAGTTGGATGGAAAAATCGAACTCGAACACGGCAAGTTCATCGACCTGCCGCCAACGATCAAAGACAATGATTATGTTTTCTTTGGTTACATTGATGAGAAAAAACTGGGCTTTCAGCAAGGCGATGTCTGGACCACTCTGGGCAAAGAAGGCGTTGATATCAACCGCAATGGAACCAAAGACGATAAATTAATGGTGGTCGTCGGCATGATTCCCAATCCGGAATTGAAAAAGGAAGAAGAGCAGAAAAAAGCGGAAGCTGAGCAAAAAGCAAAAGATCCCGAAGCCCCGCTGGTCGCAAAAAAACCGGAGCTGGACAAGCTCGATCTTCCCGAAGAATATACGCTGGCCTTTGTCGATGTGGACATGGATGGCAAATTCAGCAAAGAAGAAGCCGACACTCCCATCGTGGATTTCAATACTGCACGGAAAATGCAGAGAGACGGGCTGAAAGTTCCTTATCAGAATATGCTGGAATTTCCGTCGCGCACGAAACAAATCGCCTATCCGCTGCTGTTCCGGCCTGACGCAAAAAAACAGGTGACGGAAATCACGGTGGCCTTCGATCAACAATCACACGGGACTCACGTCGCGGGTATCGTTGCCGGTAGCGGGGTGCAGATTGAAGGTGCTGCCCCCAAAGCCGAATTGATGGCCATTAAAGTCTGTTCGGGACGCAGCTGTACCGATCAGGCGATTCTGCGCGGAATCATCGCTGCGTTTTTTAATCCCGAGGGTTATGTTCCCGATGTGGTGAATATTTCGCTGGGAAGTCACGAAGGTTATCTCAAACGTCCGCTGAGTATCCTCATTCAGGATTTATCAGCAAAATTCGGCACCACGTTTTTTGTGTCGGCTTCAAACGATGGCCCCGGCTATCGTACGATCAACGGTCTGGGAGGTTCGAGCCCTGCCGTTTTTGTCGGCGCGCATGTTTCAGCCAATACTTTGAGAGAACATTACCGTCTGGCAGAAGGCGTCAATGCCCCGGAACACGGATTGCTCTATTTTTCCTCACTGGGACCTTCCTACACCGGAGAAATGCGCCCCAACGTGGTTGCCCCCGGTTCTGCGCTTTCGTCGACGCCTTTAAACTCCGATGGATCGAGCATGTACAACGGAACCAGTATGTCTTCGCCGATTGCCGCCGGTGCTGCCGCAGCCATGTTATCTCTGGTCAAAGCCGATAAATCATATGAAGAAGTGCTGAAGCGACAGAAACTGAAAATCGAATCCATTCGCAAAAAATCTTCGGACAGTCGGTACTCGCTCACCTCACTGGCATTAAGCATGCGGCTGGCGCTGGAAAATTCGGCCACACGCATGAAAGGTTTCACCTATGCCCAGCAGGGGGCCGGCCTGATCAACATCGACAAAGCCTATTCGGAATTCCTGCGGCTGGCAAACCTGACCGTCGATCCGAAAAAACAGACGGCTGAGTTCAGCATCAATCACTATTCCAAATTTAACCGTCTCTATGACCGTTCAAACAATATTGCAGCTCACAAAAAAGTAGACCTGGATCTGAATATCGATGGCGAGGTTTCTGATCGGGGGAGTCTGTTGCTGAAAAATACGCCCGCGATTGTGAAACTGGAAAAAGTCGAGATTCAGGATAGTGACGGCTCTGTGACCATCCTGGATCTGAACGGCAACAAGGAAAAAATCCCCTTTTCGATTGCCTTGCCCGGAAAAGAAGAAGCCCAGGGCAATCAGATTTCTCTGGTGCTCTCGAACAGCAGCAAATCGTTCTTTTACAGCACGCGCAAACGCGAGATGATGGAAACCGGCAAAACGTATCTGGCTTATTACACCGTTTCACAACATGGCGAGCGGGAGTTCAGTTTCCTGGACGTCGTGCACAAACCGATTGAGCTGTCTGATCTGGAAACAGAGGTCAGTCTGCCCGGTCTGGCTCTGCGCGATTCTGAGCGGATTGCCGCTTATGTCGTGCCGCAAAAAACGATCTCGGCCGGAGCCTATCACCGTTATCCCATCGCCGTCACTCGACGGGACAGCAGTCTGACGGTAATGCTCGGCTTTGAAGCCAGCAGTTCCGGACGCCTGCTGGTCAGTGTATTCAACCCGGATGGTGAAGAAATCGGTTTTCGAGTCATTCAACAGACATCACAACTGGGTGGTGACCAGTCGAATGCCAGCCTGACCGTTTCGACCAAAGACGAAGGAATTCATGAGGTCGTCGTCAGCACCTTCAGCGGCAACTGGCTCAACGAATCCAAATACGATCTGCTGATCGAAGCGCAGCGTTTCCGCGCTTCAAATGACAAACTGGCGTTCTCCACGATTGATTCCGGAAAAGATGCCGAAAAACTGATCACGTTCTCCAACTCCTCAGGACAGGTGCAGAGCATGTCTGCCAGCCTGGGAGGCCTCACACGTGTGGTGCCGCAGGAAAACTTCCCGATCATGGCCAACTATCGCACCTTCCGAAAACTGGACATTCCCGAGTGGAGACCGGAAAGCGGTGAAAGTAACACGACAACGATCCAGCTGACATTTCCGCCCGATGATAAAAAATATGACGGCTTCAGTGGCCGCATCGATCATCGACTTTATAAAAAAGGGCCCGATGGCAAGATGGTCGAGGCTTATAAAGGTTCTTTCTATGGGCGCGGAAAATCGTTTAACAATATTCCCCGTCCGGAACCAGGCAAGCCTCACGAAACAATTTACGCGGCAGTCGATACTTACTTTACGGTCCCCGATGATGAAGGCTTAAAACACAGCCAGGGAACAATTACGCTGGACGCGTTTTTCCCGGGAATTCCCGTAAAAATGGAAGGTTCGATCGGCCTCAGCATTTTGACTGTCGGCAGGCCTGATGTGTATATCCTGCAAATTAAAGGACCAAAAAAACTGATCGATGCTTCTGCTGCCAAAACGAACAACAGCAGCTCATCGCAGGCGGTCCTGGAAATTCCGACTCAAATCGGCGGTGTCTCAAAAATCACAGTCACGCTGCCGGTCACCGTGACACCAGACATTAAATCGACTCTGGCGAAACAACTCATTCGATCCACGATCAGTATTTCGACGAGTGACTCCCGGATTTCCGATTCCATACCAATTGAAATTTCGCAATAGGTTTCCGACAGGAATTGAAACTCGCCATGACGACTCAGGCTCCCCGCACGGGCTCATCGAAAACGATTACATTCGAAGTTCAAAAAAGTCATACGATTACCTTCACCCATGAAGTCGAGATTTCTGTCTTATCGACGCCGTCTCTGATTTGGTTTCTGGAGCAGGCTGCGTTACAATTTCTTGAACCGTGGCTTGATGACAAGTCCCTGAGCGTCGGCACCCATGTAGATGTGGAGCATTTGGCTCCCACCCCCATCGGTGCCATCGTGAATTGCACGGCACGACTCATCTACCAGGATGGTCCCGTGTATCGATTCAGTGTCGAAGCACACGCAGGGCAGGAAAAAATTGCGAAGGGACTTCACTCCCGCCGCATCATCAAAGCCAGTCAATTAATCAAACGCCTACAGGCCCCATAACCGCCCCGCAGAAAGCAGAGACATGATTTTTGTCATCGCAGAGATTGAATTAGTCGAAGGAAAACAGGCCGCCTTTCTGGAAGCCTTTCATCAACTGGTTCCGCAGGTTCTGGCGGAAGAAGGCTGCATTGAATACGGGCCGGCCATCGATGAAGAAACCGATCTTCCCGCACAGATCAAGAACGGCAGTCAGATCGTGACGGTCATGGAAAAATGGGACAGCGTAGACGCGCTCAAAGCCCATCTCGTCGCTCCGCACATGAATGCTTACCGGCAGCAGGTCACCGATCTGGTGAAAGGCACAAAGCTCAAGGTTTTAAAGCCAGCCTGATTACCCTGCTGGAACCCTGTTAAGGTTTGGGGGCTACGAGTGGCTGCTCGGGCTCTGTCTGCCCGACCGGGGCCTCCATCTGAGCCGGGATCAGTTCCCCCGTCAGTTGATAGAGGTAAAATCGTACGATCGGCCGGTAAGGCGTTCCGGGTTCATCTTCGATGATTTCACGCAGGAGCGCCGTCGCCTGATCCGTCTGGCCGGCTTCGATCTCACATCGCGCGAGATTCAGTTTGAGCGGCGCCTGCTGCGACGAAAGCCCATACAGATAATTGACCACTGAAACAGCGTGTTGTGTGGGCCAGAAACTGTTGGACGGGGGTTGAATCAGCGGCAGCGTCTGCAACACGCCGGCGATGCGCGCTTCTTCAAACGCCCTGATCTCTCCTTGCCAGAGATCGAAGCTGCTTCGATAGTTTCCATTTCCCAGGTTGGTGAATGCCGCCTGTGCCCGCCAGGGAATCCGAGGATCACTCTGCGCGAGAGCCTCCAGTTGTGCTATCTGAGAATTCGCGTCTTCGGAATGTCCGACTTCCATCATAATCGTTGCTTTGAGATTTTGTGCCAATGGGTTCTGCGCGACGTAAACCGGATCATCCAGATAATGTTGTGCCAGCAAAACAAACCCGTTCTGGTACGCCTGGCTGGCCAACTGCAGACGATCTGTACCTTCGGCCTGTTGCTTATCGAGTTCCTGTGTAACCTGGTTAATTTGTGTATTGAGTTTTTCCAGATGATCGGTGTAAGCTCGCAGCCGTGCGAAGGCATCATCCGTAAGCTGCTCCTGACCTTCGACCATTTCCAGATAGGTTTTCAATTCCCGATATGCGAGATCGATCTTTCCCATGTTTGTATACAGCTCAAACAGAAACAGATGCGTGGCCGGAAAATCAGGCTCGATAATTAATGATTGATGATAGGCGTGCAGAATCTGAAAGTAGCGCATCCGATCGATGCTGACGGGTTGCCTCTGCTGATTGCGGGCCACCGGTGGTGCCATGAGCTGTGCTTCGAGACCTGCCAGATACCCATAAGCGCTGCCCAGAACCCGATAGGCTTCCGCGCTATTCGGATTTTCCACCAGGCCGCGATTTGCCAGTCGAATCGCCAGCATTGCAAAGCTGGCACCCAATTCATGATTGCCGCCGGACTGAGACATCAGCCCCAGATAATGACGGGCAGTTTGCACATCATTCTCCATATTTTCCGTTTGTGGCAGAAAATAACGACTGTAAAAAGATTTGGGCCGTGCCCAGTCTGATCGTAATTCCGGAAACTCTTTCTGTTCCCGAAAGGCGCGTTTTTGGAAATTAAGCTGGTGGTCTGTTAAAAACGCTTTGTATTTTTCGTCTGTCGTATCCGTTCTGTAAAAGACGGCGGTCACTCCGTTCAAATCGGTCAGTTGCCATTCTTTGTTGACGAGCAAATCAAAAAACGTGCGGTAATCGGGATTCATCCCGGAGAGGCGAGGAATCACATGTGAGACCTGATACTGATCGAAGGTCTTTTTCCAGACATCCGGAACGCCGCTTCCCAACTGTTCTTCGCGCTGCACTCGTAAAGCGCGGCGTGTTTTGTCATGCAGGTCGAGCAGATCGTTTTCCCCGGTTCCGGCGAACAGCGAAACCCGACTGTCAACGAATGATTTCTGATCCAGCCAGATGAGAAGATCCCCTTGTTCCAGCACAAAATGAAACGGGCGATCATCCACTGATTCGGAGAGCGCACTCTGATACCCTTCGATAGCCCGGGCGAGTGACGGGCTGAATCCGACTCCCACGGCATGACGCGTTGAAGCCTGTCCCTGAAAGCGACCGCAGACAATCAGGTAAGCCAGTACAAAAAATGTCAGCACGGTCAACGCCCGCCCGCCACGGGAAAACAGCAGTTCGGAAGTTTCCACGCTGTAGGTCTGGCGAAAAGTATCTCGATACCATTGTTGAAAATTGATATTCGCAAACACGGCACACAGGATACCTGTCACCACAAGTTCATGGCTCGCCAGAATCGACAGACCGCTGAACCCGACAAATACGAATAACTGCCCCCAGCTCATCTTCGCCTGATTCAGAATAAAACTGACAAAGGTCAGCAAAATCAAAATGAAGGCGGCAACTGTATAATGATTGAGTGACTGCCAGAACAAGGGGGATGTCATGGAAAAATAACCAAGTTCTTCCGGCCCCAGTTTTCCGAAAAACATCGATCGCAGAACCGGATAGTCAACCGTGTAATAAGTCAGGCCAGCCGTCAGAGAATGCCAGCCGGTTGGATTCAGTAAGGTGGCAATCAGACTGCCGCCCAGAACCATCCAGAGCGCTTTGTAATCGGTATCATCATTCAAAACAGACCGATTGATGAAAACCGCAACCGTCTCCCCCAGGGTGTAAAGCACCAGCAATATGACGCCCAGGAAAACCCGCGAATCAAAATTAGCCCACAATAAAAACAGAGGCACTAAAACCCATAACGCGCGGGCCGAATTCTTCTGTTGCCAGTTGTGGAGACAACGCAAAGTGAGCGCGACCCCCAGAATGGTAATGATTTCCGGTGTCACTGTGATCTGCGGAAAGCAGGCGATTAATGCGAGGACTGCGAGAATGGAACCCCACCAGGTGGAAATTTCACGCTGGCAGAGATGCACAATCACGTAAAAAGTTATGCCGAGTAACAGCATTTTGAAGAGCGTCAGACCGGTATCGCCGAAAACGCCGTAGACTCCCGACAGCGTTAAATCGAACAGCCACGCATTATTGTGCCAGGGACGATCCACGGCGGTATAAGAAAACACATCGGTCGCAGGAGGCCAGAAACCATGACTGGCCAGATACTGCCCCGTTTTGACACGCACCAGGGTTTGCGTCTCGGAGATGTACGTTGCAGCAAACAGGCACGCCAATAGAATGGCCGCCCAGCGCAACATGAAATCTCCCCGAATCGCTTCATCCTCGACCAGTTCCGGCGTCAAAGGCTCCCACTCCGGCAGCCCTTCCTCCTGGTCAGTCTCTTTCTCTATTCCAGCCCCCGACTGCTCGGAAACCGTATCCGGAATCTCATCAGGTGTGAGATTTTGATCAGGAGCAGGTTGAGAGTCATCGGCAGGGTTGTCGTCAGGCAAATCTTTGTCTGGATGATCGTTCACGGAAATACTCAAGATCTGAAATGAGGACGAAAAAGAAAAGAAAACAGCACGCTGAAACCAATTTTGGCTGGTCAACACACAGATTGTCCAGCCAAAACCAGTCATAACCAGGATCTATAAAAGATCAATCTTATCCTGCGGGAATCGTTGAATTTTCACAAACTACCCTGCTTCTTTTACGAGATCTGAACAGACACCGTTTGTTCCAAATTG
Source organism: uncultured Gimesia sp. (assembly GCF_937919775.1). Lineage (GTDB taxonomy): Bacteria > Planctomycetota > Planctomycetia > Planctomycetales > Planctomycetaceae > Gimesia. Next base: position 8,884 of record NZ_CALFPF010000487.1, on the reverse strand, counting down.
GAAAAATCAACCAATCTGCGCTTTTCCAACCCAGGGCCTGAGGACTTCGGGAATCAGAATGGTACCATCTGCCTGCTGATAATTTTCCAGAACGGCGATGATCGCCCGGGCAATGGAAACTGCCGTTCCATTTAAGGTATGGACGAATTCGGTCCCTTTCTGCCCGCTGGTTTTGCAGCGGGTTCCCAGGCGTCGAGACTGGTAATCCGTGCAGTTGGAAGCAGAAGTGACTTCCCCATAATCACCCCCGTCACCGCGGCCCGGCATCCAGGCCTCCAGATCATATTTGCGGTAAGCGGGCGCGCCGAGATCTCCGGTGCAGGTATCGACCACACGATAATGCAGTCCCAGCCCCTGGAAGATTTCTTCCTCGATCCGCACAATTTCTTCATGCATCGCATCCGAGGCGGCGTTCGTCGGTTCCGTGAACGCAAACATTTCGACTTTGGTAAACTGGTGGACCCGGTAAATGCCTCGTGTCGCCTTGCCGTGTGCGCCGGCTTCGGTACGGAAACAGTGGGAGAGGCCGGCAATTTTCAGTGGCAGGTTCTCGCGTTCCAGGATCTGATCTTTCATCGATCCCCCCAGCGTAATCTCTGCCGTCGCGACTAAACTGAGATCGGTATGCTCTACGGAATAAATCTGTGTCTCATCGCCGCGGGGGTTAAAGCCGATCCCTTCCAGAATCTCTTTCTTTGCCAGGTCAGGCGTGCTGTGCAGTATAAAACCTTCCTGCACGAGTTTCTGCATGGCGTAAAAACAGAGCGCCATCTCCAGCAGCACCGCTTCATTCTTCAGATAATAAAATCCGTGTCCTGCAACCCGCGTGCCCGCTTCGAAATCAATCAGGTCATGTTTTTCGGCCAGTTGCACGTGATCCAACGGCGTAAAGTCGAACGCTGGTTTTTCGCCCCACGTGCGGACCATTGTGTTCGCTTTATCTTCTTTCCCGATGGGCACATCAGGATGTGCCAGGTTCGGCACGCGGGCCTGCTCTGATTTCAACAGCGTTTCCACTTCCCGCAGCTCGATATCCATCGCGGAAACCTGCTCGCGCAATTCCTTGCCCTGCGCGATCAACGTCTGTTTGGCATTGTTGTCCTTCTCTTTCGGAATCTGAGAGGAAACCGACTTCTGCTCCTGGCGAACCTGGTCTCCCTGAACAATCAGTTCCCGACGACGTTGATCCAGTTTTGTAAGTTGTGCGAGGTCAACTTCAATTCCACGATTGCGACAATTTTCAAGAATCGCTTCCTGATTCTCGCAGATGAACTGCAAATCCAACATAAGAAATCAACTACTCCGTGCAGAGTCCAGAAATGATAAAAAAACGGTACTTCGGCTTCAATCCGGGCGATTGGAGACCGCATCATATCCAATGACAATTTTAATGTCCAAGGGTAACGCTTTTTCGGTTCAAAAAACGGATGTTCTAAGCGGAATAGAGCAAATTTTCCTGTTACATCGATTAAGGACGACCTGTCTTCCCCGCATCAAAGACGATTTGTCCGTCCACCACCGTCAAAAGAGGCTTGATCTGCCGAATCTCATTTTCGGGACACGTCAGATAATCGCGGTCCAGTACCACCAGATCTGCCAGCTTTCCCGGTTCCAGAGTCCCCTTCACTTTTTCTTCGAAACTGATATAGGCGGCGTCAATTGTCATGCAGCGCAGGGCCTGTTCGCGGGTTAATTTCTGATGTGCCCCAAAAACGTTTCCGTCGATGTCGCGTCGGCTGACGGCAATATACAGCGCCAGAAACGGGTTGAAGGCATTCATCGAATGATCGGGGTCAAAGCCGTTCATGTGATCGCTGTTAATTGCAATCGGAACTCCTCCATCGACAAAAGTCTTGAGCCCCATAAACCGATTGACCCAGGCAGGACCATAAATCTGGTTGATGGCATCCGCATCGCGATAGAACAGATAAGTCTGCGTATCATAACAGACCCCCAGCGCCTTCGAACGCTCGACTGATTCCTGCGTGGGAAAATACGCGTGTGTGATACAAAACCGGCGGTCCTTCACAGGCAGACGTTGATTCACATTTTCCAGCGCCGTCAATATTTCATTGACGCTGCCATCCCCCGTCGCATGGCAGCACATCTGCCAGCCCAGCTTCTGACCGGCTTCAAAAACTTGTTCCATCAATTCCCGCGAATAAGCGAGGTCGCCCCGATAGTCGGCGTCCTGCAGCACATAAAACTGCCGACGTTTCTCACCATAAGGCTCCGAGAGGCGGGTGTTCCCCCAATGAATGCCACCGTCAACGGAAATTTTCAAAGGCCCGACACGCACCCAGTCATCACCGTCGCCGGTGATCAGCCCCAGTTTTTTTGTAAACGCTTCGACCGCGGCAGCACTGCGGACCTGCTGGCGAATCGTCATCGTCATCCGCACCGTCAGTTCCTTCTGCTCTTTCAGCAGTTCGTATTCACGGTACTCTTCCACTCCCGAGCCTCGTTCCAGAATACTGGTAATGCCGACCGAATTATAAATCGCATGCAGTTTTTTCAACGCTTCGCGCGTCGCTTCAGGCGAAACGGTTTGCTTTGGGATCAGTTTTTGAATTGCCCCGCCGCCCCCTTCCATCATTAACGGCTTGCCGTTGTCATCAAAAACAATCCGCGCCCCTGCCAGCGTGTCCTTGTCACTTTTGATTCCCAATAATTCAAAGCCCAGTGTATTCAACACATCTTTGCGGGCGATATTCATATGCACGGGGTGCGTCGCGCAGGCGACATCCAGTTCGGCAGGTGTCGGATGACGGCGTTCTTTCAAACGCGTGATATCCGTCCGAGGCACCGTGATCCAGCGGCCTTTCGGAACTTCTTTGACTTTCTCCCGAATCCAGGCCTGAATCTCAGACACGGAATTCAGCTCCTGATGCGGTTGAATCAATTCGCCACGTGCCGCGCGTAAGGCATGCACATGAGATTCGATCAACCCCGGTATGACCGTCTTGCCCTCCAGAGAAATCACTTTTGTCTGATCTCCCTGATACGGCTGCATGTCAGCATCGCTGCCGACTGCCAGGATCTTTCCGTCGCGCAGGGCAATCGCTTCCACGATCCGCGACTGATCATCAAGCGTGATCACTTTGCCATTTTTAAAAATTGTCGTTGCGGTTTCAGCCGACAGGACACTCACCATCGAACACAAGACGAGAGCAACGCAGACGGGACGGGATAAGTTCCTGACGGGGACAAGCATGTTGACTCCAGGCGGTAATTCAGGTGGGAGGAAAATGCAGGACAGAATATTGCCTGACGGAAACCCGTTTCACGGAACGTTCAAGCCATCAACATTCATTGATCCATACAGTCTACCCGGCTCACCACGCGGTCGGCAACAAACGTGGGTCGATTTTCAGAGCTTTGCAGTACTCGTGATCACGGTCTTCATTCGAAATCCGCTTTTGAGAATCGAGTCGGCTTCAAAAAAGGCGGATCGGACAGTACCGACTGTTCGACAGGATCTCAGACAGAAACGGCAGCGCAAGGCGAAACGGGAAAACGTTCTCCCGCATTTGCAGGCAAGCAAGGTTTCAATCTGAACCTTGCGCCTGCAGACAGGAGAACCATTTCCATCGTCAAACGGCATTATTTGAGCGAGCCGTCTGTTGTTGCTTATTCAGGCAGAGGCAGCATTTCGCCGTGAATCGGCCCTGTGCTCTTTACCTGGTAGCGATCATAATCATAACGTGGCTGGAGCCCTGTTCGCATCCGGGCATCACAGCGTCTGCCGCGATACATATGATACGAATAACGGGGCCAAGGATACGTGCTTGCCTCATATTGGCGTCCGCGGTTCTCTTCTTCACACAGTTCACACAGGGAAAGAAATAATCGGCCACCGCCAGCCTGCGTCGTTTGTACGGCGGGACCAAACATTCCCAGTAAAACGGTCAGAGCAAATAACTTGATCTGCAATCCCTTCATCGAACTCTCCCTTCCCTGGTCCTGTGTGATGAAAATGCGAGAACCACACTTCACATTCATCATCGGATCAGAACGATACCGGAAATGAGAGTCCAATCCCTGTCTGCTGAATCCTCTGCAAATTCGAATTCAGATTGTAAGGATTATTCCGTCTCTGGCAATTATATCCATCTCTCAGGCAAGTCCGCGGGCTTTTTTCTTGGAGGCAATGATGTCATCCAGGATCGCATCCAGCTTCACCTGCGGCTTGCGCTTCAGTGTCGTTTCCAGACGCCCCAGATCGGGAACCCGACGCTGGACATCCTCGAAATCTTCATTATAAGCTTTGTTATAAGGGAGATACTCGATTTTGACGGCAGGGTCGATCTTCTCGATAATCGCTTCCGCCAGTCCCCGAATCGAAACCGGCTCATCACTGCCGATGTTATATACCTGCCCTTTCGCGGAATCCAGATCGGTCAGATCAATCACACAGTCCACGATTTCTGCGACGTGTCCGAAACAACGCACCTGACTGCCGTCATCGAAGACGACAACCGGTCCACCATCCAGGGCCTGATCAATAAAGCGGGGAATCACCATGCCATACTGTCCCACCTGACGTGGTCCCACGACATTAAAGAAACGGCCGATACGTACATCCAAACCGTATTTCTGATGATACGCGAGTGCCAGGAATTCATCGATGGCTTTCGACGCACCATAGGCCCAGCGGGGCCGCGTGGTCGGGCCGAAATGCAGATCGTCTTCTTCCGTCCAGCGTTCTTTGGGGTTTTTCCCATAGACTTCACTCGTGGAAGCCAGGAAAAACTTTTGACCGCCATTCACCGCGTGTCGCAACAAAACTTCGGTCGGATAAATATTCGTTTCGATGGTGCGGACCGGGTTATCGGCGACCAGTTTCACGCCCACCGCAGCCGCCAGGTGATAAATCGTATCGACCCCCTGCACCATTTCCGACATCAGCACCGGATCGGTGATCGAACCGGTACGAAACGTGAATTGGGGGTGATCGATAATGCCATCCAGATTCCGCAGAAATCCGGTCGAGAGGTCATCGACGGCGGTAACTTGATGTCCCTGCAGAATTAATTGCTCACAGAGATGACTGCCAATAAATCCGGCACCACCGGTGACCAGGCAATAAGACATAAATCAAATCTTTCTCAAAGATAAGGAAAAAACCGCAGAAACGCAATATTCGGTCCAAAGGCATGGAAGGCTTAAAACAGTTTACACGCTAGAGTTGCATTTCGCTACGAACCTGCCATAATACGTACGTGTCATTCACAATGACGCAAGAAATTGATCGGTTTTACCGATAGAATTCAAAATTCCGGGCGATTAGCTCAGTTGGTTAGAGCATCTCGTTTACACCGAGAGGGTCGGGGGTTCGAGTCCCTCATCGCCCACTTTCTTTTCACGCGTACAGTCGTAAGGCCCCGCATTCGCTAGTATAGCAGTGTCGGGGCTTTTTTTGTGTTCACTACGTTTGCGAGGCTGATCTGGTGTACCCGGGGGTGTACTGCACGCAATTATGCAGCGCTCCTGAGAAGCCTTTTCGTAATGCTCGTCAGTGATTTGCAGATAGTGTTTCATCGCTACCGGGATACTGTTTCCCAGCCATTCACAGACAACATGAGTGGGGTAATCGTTACAAAGTTCCGTTTCCCGGCTGGCTCGCATATTCTGAAATAATTTCGGCCACTGCTTCAGGCCTGCACGCTTGATAATCTTCTCGAATGTCGTTCTGAGATTCTGTTTCGGATCACGGTAACGAGTGATTACATACTCTGACTTCTCCCCGTTCAACTGGAAACAGTCTTCAAGGTATGGTACCAGTTCAGGGAATAGGGGAATCACTCTCGAATCCTTCCCGGCATGGTGGGCTGTCTTCGGACTCGTCACCAATAACCGGCCAGTCTCATAATTGATATCAGTCCATTTCAGCAACAGAACCTCTGAGGGGCATCTCAAACCACCGTAACGGCTCAAGGCAATGATCATTCGCCAGTCGGCATCTGGGGCCGCGTCAATCACTTTCTTTGCGTCTGCCTGCGTTATGAAGTGTTCCCGGGATTTATTAGCCTGCACCGATGCTGCCAGCTCTGCAAACGGATTAGAGGGTATCAGCTTCTTTTTGACAGCATGTCTGAAAAACTGCTTCGCAATCCCTGAACGTCGTCTAATTGTGTTCGGTGAGAGCTTCTGTTCTTTAAGATACAGGCACCATTCATCGGCATCGGCTTCTGTAATGTCTCCCAGTCTGGTATCACTCCCGAAATAGTCCTTCAGGTTTCGGATCGTATGACCATAGACCGTCTGAGTAGCTCCTTTGACGTCTGTTCTCAATTCAGTGTACTCTTTGAGAAAGCCTTCCAGAGTGGCAGTAGCACCCGGGGAAATCAGATCAACCTTTGCTAGTTTCTCCAGCATCTTTGAATCGAGACTTTCCACCCATTGCTGAGTCTCTGTATCAACTGGCTGTTTCGTCTTAGTTGCTGTGATAAGGCGCTCAATCTTTAGTTTCAGTGCGTTAGCTGACTGCTTATCCATTGTCCCGAGTCTGAGAGTACGCCGCCTGCCGCTGGAGTCCACAAACTGCAATGTTTTACGCTTGCCTGGATTGCTGATAATAGTCGCCATAATTCTGGCTTTCTTTTTTAGTGGTCCAGTTTCCAAGATCGGTTTAACTACCGTTCTCGAATTTTTATCAGCTCAATGATTCTCAGAGAAACAAAACAGGATCGACATTTACGTATTTATCATGTCGGAATTTTATCATACTGTGAACCAATCGACGTTTTAAATATTGTTTCTCGGACATAAAGATACCGATTCGTAAACGTTGAAGGTGTCGCGTCTGATCAGAAAAAATGACAGAAATAACTAAATTGAAGGGAATTCGTATCGAATGGTAACCGCCAGCAGGCGAGCATGAGAAATGGGGGAGCTGAATTTTGGTATAACCGTTGAAGAATATTAAGCCTTCCCTCGCGCGCGCGACGTAAATCCACAGGTTCTACCTGGTTGAGAGGCTTTAATACAACGCCCCCCCAAACCCCCCGGTATGATAATTGAAATCCAAGCATGATCAATACTCCTGTTCTTCATCGGGCTCTGGTTTCTCTAATTGTTTCGCAGATACGACACGGATACAGCCTCTGCTGAAGATGTGATGTACTTCCAGATGCGCCACAGTCCCAAGCTTTCGCACCACCCACAGATCTGCAGGAGGCATATGCCTTGAGACTTCGCACGTTTCAAATTGCCCTCTGTACTGGTTTCGTAGTTTCAAATCTGTTTTTTTGCTCATTGATCTTCCTTAACGTTGATTACTTTCGTGCCTTCAAACCGACGATCCTTAGCCTGCACTCTGATCACTGTGCCGCTGAAAACTCTGCTGAAAGTTCTGTCGTCGAACACTTCTGTGAATTGATCGTGATCCAGGTTGGTAGTCAGTACAGTTGGTTTTCCGTTACGTAAATCGATAATGTTGTTAAAGACTTCCCGCTGTGCTTCGGTCGGAGCCTTTACCCCGACGTCATCCAGGCACAGCAGGTCAGCCCCTTGAATCTTGCGATAGATCGACTGTTCAAACTCTTCTAACGTCCCGCCATCTGGACGGGGAACGGTGATGCTTTTTGTCCGCGAGAACCGGCAGTCCATCACCCGTGAAAGCAGGTCGCCAGAATTACGCCACAGCGCATGTTTACGCCATCCGCGATAGATGCAGGCCATTGCACATGACTTTCCAAGACCAACCTTCCCGACCAAAACGACTGGCCATTTCTGGTGTATCAGAGCCTCTACAAGCGCTTCTGCCATGTGATCAGAGACTTTCCACCAGTTGGCATGTGCAACCCCCTTGGGATGTAGCCTGTCGCCGCGTGGATTAGTCAAATAGGCTATGACCCGTTGACTGGGATTCAACTCTTGCTGGGTCATGTCTGCGGCCTCCGTTTTCGTTTCGCTCATAATTGCCGTCCAGAATTTTTAAAACGTTCCATTCGCTATTTTTCTTCCCGAACAACCAGGAGAATTTGAACCATCCATTTCCGTGCAGAAATGTGCCATCGCGTATTTTGGCCATCAGATGCGGAATGTCCGCGAAAGCCGCCTTGAGTTCAGGAGTTCGTTGAACTTTCTTCCAGCCTGTGATGATTGAATCAGACCTGTGGTTGCTGACCTGCGGTGCAATGCTTTTGGGAAGTTCGTTCCACGAGTCGAGCAGGAAATTCAACTGGTCTTCGTTTGGAAGCGAGGGAGAGCAGTCGCCAGACTGCGTTTCTTTTTTCTCTTTTTCTTTTACTTCTTCTCTTCTCTTCTCTTCTCTTCTCTTCTCTTCTCTGGTTCCCGTGGGTTTCAGTTGGGTTATTGCTGGGTTTCGACTGGGTTTAGATTGGGTTTTTCTTCGGCCTGCCACCTTTTTTCCCATTCTCCCATGAGTTAACGAGTTGCGCGTTATGCTCTGCAAACTTGGGCACGTCGTACCCGGTTTCCGTTTTTTCGATCCATTCAGATTCAAGCAAAGAAGATTCGAGCAATTCGGCGTCTCCGTCGTATCTGCAGAGCGCTTTCAGTCCTGGGTTTTGCATGGGTTCGATCTGGGTTTTCTTCCGGTTATTGCAATGAGACAGGATGCGTATGACGTACATCGGCGCCATCTCGTCCCCGCCAAGCAGGTCAACCAGCATTCGCGTTCGCCAGTGCTCAATAAAGTCAGGCTGTATGATCACAGTGTTTGCTTCCGTTCAATGTTTTACAGATCTCTCCATATTGCCGTGCTCCAAAATGAGCCAGCTTCCCACCACCCGAGACAGCCCGATACAGCGTTACTGGGACTTGCTGCATTACCCAGTTTGAATCCGTGATCTCATATCTTCCTTCCTCGTCCGAAACTTCCTTTTGATCGTAGTCACTCGGGGCTGTTCTCGTTTGT
>NZ_CALFPF010000486.1 GCF_937919775.1 uncultured Gimesia sp. | reverse complement strand
GCTATCTGCCCGGCGAGCATATTCAATTGAAAATCATCAAAGAAGGTGAGTCTCAGGCTCAGGGCGTGGGATATCTGGATGATGGAACAATGGTGGTCTGCGAACAGGCAAATCATCTGGTCGGTCGCGATGTCGATGCGGTTGTCACCAGCGTGCTGCAAAGCAGTGCAGGCCGCATGATTTTTGGTCGGGTCACCGAAGGCGGCCGTTAACGGCACACTGAAACTCATCCGGAAGGAAATTGATTTCTGCCATGAACTCCCGGAAAACAAACCGAATTGGAATTGCCGTTGTCGAATTTCAACGGCAATTCCTGATCGGTATCCGCGCTGCCAACTCACCCCTGGCCGGATTCCATGAATTTCCCGGCGGCAAATGCCAGACAGAGGAAGCAGCCGACGCTTGCGCTGTCAGAGAGTGCCGGGAAGAAACGGGGCTCGAAGTCATCGCGCTGAAAGAACTGCTTTACCAGGAGCACTCGTATGAACATGCGGATGTGAAGTTGCATTTCTGGTTATGTCGACCCGTTGCTGGTTCGGAAGATTTAACCCACCGGGATTTGCAGGGTTTCCACTGGTTTCCTGCAGAACGTCTTTCTGAACTGCGGTTTCCCGAAGCCAACGCGCGTCTGATTGAACTTCTCGTAAGCACTTATGCGTCTGCCTGATAACTTGTCGGTTAGAATGCTGCTTCGATGACGTGCATGAACTTGAACAATAAACATCAACCAGCGTTGATGCAATTTGACTTCCCGGGGGAATGACCTAGACTTCAGGGTTGTTAATTAGCGGCTGTTTTCTCAACCAATCAGAATGCATGAACAGGTTCTTGAAGTATGGGCTATTCAATCACTCAGGCGACCCCGAGTGACAATCAGGAAGAACTGATTTCTTTGATTAATCGGAATTTCAAAAAAAACGATTCTCAATGGTTTAACTGGTCTCATCATCAAAATCCATTCGGCAACAACTATTGCTGGCTGGCGAGAGAAGACACGGACGGACAGCTGATTGGTTCAACCGGTTTGCTGACGCGTCGCATGAGTTATGAGGGAAAACCGTTTGCTGTCGGACAGGCAGAGTCCATTAATATCGATAAGGAACATCGATCTGCCCAGGCGGCGCTGAAACTGCAGCGCGCGCTGATTTCGCATCTTTCGGAAACGGATTTCAAATTTGTCTATGGTATGACTGACGAAGCAGCAGCGATTTTCAAACGCTGCCGATACAAAGAAGTGGGAACTTTCCAGCACTGGGTGAAACCGATTCGTTCGGAATACAAACTCAAGGAAAAAATCCAGTCGCCCCTTTTGAGAAAAGGTGTCTCAAGTTTCATTGATCTGGCTATGCAATGTTATTCTCTTGAGTCGAGAACATTTTTGTCTCACCGGAATAAAGTGAATTTTGATGCTCCCATTGATGAACGATTTGAAACGCTGTTTTCAGAATATTCGCAAGGGATCGTGATGGTCGAACGAACTCGCGAATTTCTGGAGTGGCGTTTCCGCCATGAACCCAGCACGCGTTTTCATATTATGACTCTGGAAAATTATAAACGTGAACTGCTGGGATACATGATTTACGTTCTGGGGGAAACAGGCCGCAGTGGGGATTACGCAGCGGGGATCCAGGACTTTTTCTATCGCGATCTGACCTCCCTGAAATACATGCTGACCGCCTTCAGCCATCACTGCCGGCAGGTGGGTCTGGAATCGATCGTGATTAATTATTTCGGGCGGGAAGAAGTTTCAAAACTGTTGGCCCGGTTTGGTTTTTTTCAAAGGCACTCCGCAACCAAAGTCTTTGCTTATGCCAATCCGAAATTTCCAGATTTCAAAATTGAGTCGATCCTCGATCCCAATCGCTGGCACCTGACGAACGCCGAACTGCTTTCCTGAATTCTCTCGGATGATCCCGACTGCGAACTCAGTTCCAGCTTGAATTCACCCTGGCTTCGCGCTATTGCGCCCCTGATTGCCGGCTGCGCTGTTCGCGTGCGCTCAATTCAGCCGCTGCGGAAGCGTTCGTATTGAATTCCGCTGTGGCTAATGTGGGAATTCCGTACCCAAATCCTTTCAGCGGATTAAACCAGATTTCGCGTCCTGTATAAGGATCGAGGCAATAGGTGTAACCATCAATGGAAACGAAAAGCTGTTCATCGTCTACCAGAATCGAGACGTAGTTTGATCTGCCTTTTGATGATTTCCAGTTCCACAGCAACTCTCCCGTATCTCGATTCAACCCAAAGACACGGGAATTAAAACTGACAAACAGCATGTCTGAGATCGTGAATGAGTCAGTTTCATGAGCGCGTCTGTTTGAGTAGTCTGTATCGTCCAGAAAACCGCCGTTCATTGGAACCTCCCTGATGTGTGATGGAGACGAGAACTGAAGGCAAGACGAATTTTAGCAGGGCCTGCAAGGCCACTTCAATCAATCGGACGAATCACGGGTTTCCCGGCGGTTTTCTCCGGATTCAGTTTGGCAGGTCCCAGCGAGGGATCAATGGCAACGGCCCGTTCGAAGTCTTGCGCTGCCTTTTCCAGTTCGCCCCGTTCCTTTAACGACTTAGAGCGCATCAGATAGGCTTTCGCAACAACGTCATCAATACGTTTGGCCCGTTCGAAATCACGCAATGCATGTTCGACATCGCCACGTTTCATGAAAGCGTCGCCGCGCACGGAGTAGGCATCCGGATGAGGCTGGATTTCGATGGCCCGCGAACATTCCTGAATACAGCGATCCAGTTCGTTTTCTTCCAGATAAAGTGCGCCGCGAACAAAATAACCGCGTCCCGTATCCTGTGTCAGTTCCACCATTTTCGCATAATCGATCATTGCTTCTTTGCGCATGTCCGATTTCAGATAAAACTGGGCACGTTCCAGGATCAGCTCCGCGTCTTTCGGTGCCTTGGCAATGCGTTCGTTGATGAACGCCAGCTCTTGCAGCCAGAGAATCTTATCCTCGTCGGCTTTGGCCTTTTCGGGTTGATTCATTTTTTCATAGGCGAGCATCCGCTGCCGATAAAATTTCTGATTCTGGGGACTCAATTCAATTGCTGTGGTAAAATCTTCTGCCGCTTTGGTAAATTCATTTTTTTTCGCCCAGGCCAGACCGCGATTATCATACGCATTCAGATATTTCGGATTTAGTTTGATCACCTGATTCAACACCTCAAATGCTTTGTCTGGTTCGTTCAAATTCATCAAAGCAAAGCCCAGGTTATTCATCGCGTCAATGCTGTCGGGTTTGATCCGCAAGACCTGTTCAAAATCGGCACGGGCTTCCTTCAAATTTCCCGATGTCGCGAACAGCAAGCCGCGGTTGTTAAACGCCTGATGGTCATTCGGATTGAGTTCAATGGCTTTCGTAAAATCTTTTACTGCCAGTTGACCACCGCCACGCGTCATGAAAAACAGGGCGCGCGTCGAATAATAGTGCGCATTTTCAGGGCTCATTTCGATCGCTTTGGTTAAATCAACGATGGCATTGGCATCCTGTTTCAAATCAGCCCAGGCGCTGCCCCGGGAAAAATAGTATTTTGATTCCTGTGGGTTTGCATTGATCGCCGTCGTTAAAAACTGAGTCGATTCAGCCAGTTTATTCTGCTGCTGAAGCGCCATCGCCTGCAGGTATAATTCCTCAGCTTTTTTAACAGCGGCTGGATTCACAACCGTCTGAGTCGAAGTGGCCTGAGCAGGGGCACCCGATTGGTCGCTATTTTTCGAGGTGGTTTCATTTGGATTGGCAGGAGTTTTAGCTGCAGCCCCTGCTGTTTCATTTGATTTAACTGCTTGCTCTGAAGTCGGTTGCGCATCGGAGCCGCAGCCAGATGTCAGACACAAACCCACCAGCATCCATGCCATGTGACGATTCATTTTTTATTCCACCTACATTGTCTATCAGCTATTTTGGCATAAAACGCCATTAATTGATCGACGGCTTGTAAAACGACATCCAAAATCTGTCAATCCCAATTGAATTTTATCCTTTTTTCATGAATGGACGTTGAACCCGCGATCTTTTACAATCCGTGAGCTTGAGTTCAGAATGAAACTTTTCCTAAAGGAACAAACAACTTGCAGTTACCGCGAAATCCAACCAGAGAAGTGAATATCGGTACAGTTGTCATTGGGAACAAAAACCCCATAGCCGTCCAAAGTATGACAGCGACCAAAACCAGCAACATTGACGCAACCGTTGCCCAGATTCACTCACTGGAGCAGGCGGGGGCAGATATCGTGCGCATCGCTGTCGATAATAAACGGGAAGCTGCGGCACTCATCGAAATTCGAAAGCAGACCTCTGTGCCTTTGACCGTCGATTTGCAGGAAAACTATCGACTGGCCGAAGTCATCGCGCCGTATGTGAACAAGCTGCGTTATAATCCGGGGCACCTCTATCATCACGAGCCGGAAAAAGCCTGGCAGGAGAAAGTCCGGTTTATCGCCGAAGTTGCCAAAGACAATGATTGTGCGCTGCGTGTCGGCGTGAATTGCGGTTCAGTCGATCCGGCAAAACTGGAAAAGTATGATCCGCACGATTCAATCTCGCCTATGCTGGAAAGCGCCTGGGATCATTGTGATTTTCTGGAATCGATTGACTTCACCCGCTTCTGTGTTTCGCTCAAGGATTCCGATCCGGCAAAAGTCATCGAAGTCAATACGCGGTTTGCTGCGAAACGTCCGGATATTCCTTTGCACCTGGGGGTGACGGAAGCAGGCATGCCTCCGGATGGCGTCATCAAAACGAGAATGGCTTTTGAGCAGTTAATCAGCAAAGGCATCGGAGATACGATTCGCGTTTCATTGACGGTTCCCAATGATCGCAAAGGGGAAGAAATTGCCGCCGGCCACACGATTCTGGAAGATATCGCTGCCGGCCGGGTGCGTACGTTCGTTGATTATGATCTGAAAGGATTAAACATCATCAGTTGCCCCAGTTGCTCTCGTGTGGAAAATGAAGTCTTCGTCGATCTGGCTGCAGATGTCAAAAAAATGACCGAGTATGCCAAAGATTACAAAATTACCATCGCCGTTATGGGCTGCCGGGTGAATGGCCCTGGTGAAACCGATGATGCAGACCTTGGTCTCTGGTGTGGCCCGAATTATGTCAATCTGAAAAAGGGGAGCGAATCATTAGGCCGCTATTCCTATGATGATATTCTGCCTCGGCTCAAAGGCGAACTGGACTCTCTGATCGAACA
>NZ_CALFPF010000485.1 GCF_937919775.1 uncultured Gimesia sp. | reverse complement strand
CGGTGTGCATTTCACGAAGATGATTCATGGCGGCGTCGAATGTGGTCCGAACGCGGTCTGGGCGTTTGCCCGCGAAGGTTACACGAAAAGTCAAATCAACATTCGCGACCTGTTCGAAGCCGCCACCTATCCCGGCTTCCTGAAGATGGCGCTGAAATACTGGCGAACCGGCATGAAAGAAATGTGGCGGTCTTTCAGCAAACCGGCGTTCGTCAAAGAACTGCAGCGGCTGATTCCCGAAATCAGAGCCGAAGATCTCGACACCGCTCCTGCAGGAGTCCGCGCGCAGGCGCTCGGCCCTGACGGGAATCTGATCGACGACTTTCTGATCGATGAATCCGACCGCATGATTAATGTGTTGAACGCCCCCTCGCCGGCCGCGACTTCGTCGTTACGAATCGGCTCGATGATTACAGATCGACTCGCACCCCGGTTCGAATAAACAAAGGAAGTCCCCACCGCATGCAGGCATCGATCATCACCTATTGGGGTTATGCGACCGTTGTGTTCTGGTTCGTTTTACTGGCCCCATCGCTGGTCATGATGATCCGTAAACGCGTCTCCCGCTGTGTGCCTTTTACAGATATCCCCGCGGAATGGCCGTTGATCTCGGTGATTGTGCCCGCCAAAGACGAAGCGGAGACGATTGAAGTCACGCTCAATTCGTTATTGGCTTCCGATTATCCCCGCCTGGAAATCATCGCCGTCAATGATCGTTCGACCGACGAAACGGGAGCGATCATGGAACGCGTCGCCGCCGAAGCCGCCCAACAGAATCAGAAATCGATGCAGGTGGTTCATATCGAAGCTTTACCCGCCGACTGGATGGGAAAGTCGCATGCCATGCATCAGGCAGCGCAACGGGCCAACGGCGAACTCCTGCTGTTTACCGATGGCGACATCATTTTTACTCCGCAGGCTATCTCTAGCGCCACCCGCATTTTTCTGCATAAGCAGCTCGATCATCTCTGCCTCCTGCCGCAACTCGCACGCGGCGGTTTGATTGAAATGGCGTTCATCACGTTCTTCGGTTTCCTGCTTACGGGGGGCACCTTTCTCTGGCTGGTGCCCACGCGTTGGACCTTAGGTTACATCGGTATTGGCGCGTTTAATCTCGTACGGACGTCCGTGTATCAGGCGGTCGGTGGCTTTGAAACGATCAAGCTGGATGTGCTCGACGACATCAAACTCGGCAAGTTGATCAAACACCATCACTATCGGCAGGATTTTTATCTGGGCATCGAACAACTCAAAGTCCGCTGGCAGCCTTCCGCCTGGGGTGTGATCACCGGCGTCGAAAAAAATTCCTTCGCCTCGTTTCATTATTCGATCATCCGTGTCACGCTGGTGACGCTGATCTTCATCCTGTTTTTTCAGGCACCGTTTATTGTGCCATTCCTGTTTCCACTCTCGCAGACCATCGGCTTCATAGTTACCGTGATCTTGTTACATCTCTGCTACGCCGTAATCGCTGTTCTGTTTTCCTCCGGTTTGCGCGTGACCCCACTCCTGTTCTTCGCCTCACTGGCTTTGGCGTTTGCCATCTGGCGCTCCGCCTGGATCACCCTCAAAAACGGCGGCGTCCGCTGGCGCGATACCATCTACCCGCTCGATGTCCTGAAGAAGAATTTGTATTAAGAGCCGAATTCAGAATAGAAATCTGTCGTCAAATGTAGGTGGCGTGTGCCACTGTCGGCTTGTCCGACAGTGAGTTATTTCGAGGTGACAATGTCATCTAAAGATCGATTCTTAAGCTGAACTTCGAACAATAAAATTCATATCAGACTGTCTGAAATGTCTTCAGAGCTTTTTACAATCCAGAGATTGATTTGTTGACGAGTACAGTCAAAAACAACTTCGAACGTTTTCACTCAGCACTGTCGGGCCAGTATTTAGGCCGGACACATGGGTAACAACCGTTCGGATACATAGGTAACACTTTCT
>NZ_CALFPF010000484.1 GCF_937919775.1 uncultured Gimesia sp. | reverse complement strand
GGTCAACAAATTCTAACGATGGCATGATTGACAAGACCGTCAGTATGGCTTTTATTAACAAAATGTTTTGAAAAGCATATACGCCGCTCTTCTGACGGTATGGAGACCAAGCACCTAAAGCGTGTACTCAGGAGTTAAAATATGCGAAAACTGAATGAATTTAAAAGAAAAGCCAGACTGACTGCGCTCCTATTGAGTGGGCTAGGTCTCATGGCTGTATCACCGGCATTTGGTGGTGACGCCAGTTGTGCTCCCGCCTGCACACCAGCCCAACCAAATGCCTGCTGCACGAAAGTGTATGAAGAAGCCGGAACGAAGTTAGCTGCAGAGCTCGAACGGTTAACAGCAGAATGCTGTGCCCCGAAGACCTGTGCCCCCGCTTGCTCCAATCCGAACAGCTGCGACGGCGGAGAAGAAGGCGAAGATGATGGTGATTGCTGCAGCGGACGTCTCACTCGTCTGTTCGATGACTGCGATGGCTGCGGTAATTTTCTCGAAGATAACGGCTGGAAACTCAGTGGCTGGCTGGAATTCGGTATTACCTTCAACGGTAACCGTCCTCAAAACGACTTGAACACACCAGGCGTTGGATTCAACCAGGCTGACAGCCAGTTCATGTTGAACCAGTTGTACTTTGTTCTGGAAAAAGACGCTGCCGCCAACGAAGACTGCTTCGGCTGGGGGGGGCGTGTTGACCTGGTGGTCGGTTCCGATGCTGCAGATACTGCGACATTCGGCGGTCCCAATAATACCCCCAACTTTGACGGAACCTGGTCACAAAACGATACAGCAACCGCGAACCAGATCGGTCTGGCGATGCCTCAGTTGTACGCATCGTTATATGCTCCCATTGGAAACGGTGTGACATTGAAACTGGGGCACTTCTATACCGTCATCGGATACGAAGTAGTTCACGCTCCGGATAACTTCTTCTACTCGCATGCTTATACAATGCAGTACGATGAACCATTCACCCATACCGGTGCATTAGCCAGTACGGACCTGAGCGATAACGTTGCACTGACCGGTGGTATCACTACAGGTTGGGATGATTTTAATAATCAGAACAACGAATGGAGCTTCCTCGGTTCAGTAACCTGGACCAGTGACAGTGAAGACACTTCAGTTGCGTTCGCTTTGAGCTCTGGTGGTGAAAACGACGCTTTCGGTGGTACATCTAACCTGACCATCTTCAGTCTCGTGGCTCAACAGAAACTGAGCGACAATCTGTCTTACGTTTTCCAGCATGACCACATGTTCTTCCGTAACGGTGACGTGAACGATCCGGGACAGGATGCTGAAGCTTACGGCATCAACCAGTACCTGTTCTACGAAATGAGCGAATGTGCTCAGGCAGGGATCCGTGCTGAATGGTGGCGTGACCACAACGGTACTCAGCTGGGTAATCCCGGAACGAACTACTACGAAATCACAGCAGGTATGAACTACAAGTTGAATTCCTGCCTGCGAATTCGTCCTGAAGTTCGCTGGGACTGGGCTGATAATGCTTCTCCCTGGACAAATTCCAGTGGCGCTGCCAAAAACAGTCAGTTCACAGTTGGTACAGACGTCATTCTCGTCTTCTAAGACCAATGTGTAAAATAATGAACGCTTAAGTCGGGGTAACCCGAATGAGCTTGCTATAAAAAAAGGAGCCCTCTTCTCTGAAGAGGGCTCCTTTAATTTCAGACCTGCATGATTTTTAATGTTTGAAGTGCCGGCGACCGGTAAAGATCATTGCAATCTCATATTCGTTGCAGGCTTCAATCACCTCTTCATCCCGTACCGAACCTCCCGGTTGAATAATCGCAGTGACCCCGGCTTTCGCTGCTTCGTCGATCCCATCCCGAAACGGGAAAAAGGCATCAGAAGCTACGATAGCACCTTTACTCCGCTCTCCAGCTTTGTAAGCGGCGATATACGAGGAATCCAATCGACTCATCTGACCAGCTCCGGCACCGAGCAGCATTTCATCCTTTGCCAGCACAATCGCATTCGACTTCACATGCCGGCAGACAATCCACCCAAATGACAGATCGTTTAATTCCTGCGGTGATGGCGCGCGTCTGGTGACGACTTTCCATTCTGCAGTATCATCGCGAAGCTCGTCTTTCTCCTGTACCAGCAACCCTCCGGACACCCTGCGATAATCGAGACTGGCGATTGAAGGCGGCTCCATCATAGGACATTTCATCAACCGCACATTTTTTTTCCACTTGGGTTTCGTAGTGAGCAGGTCAAAGGCATCCTGATCAAAATCAGGAGCAATAATCGCTTCAATGAAGCGATTCGGCTCACATAATTTTTCAGCGGTTTCGCGGTCAACAGAGCGATTGAAACTCATGATAGAACCAAATGCGCTCACCGGGTCACCTGCGTATGCTTTTTCAAATGCCTCTGCCAGAGAAGCTGCAGTCGCACATCCACAGGGGTTGGTATGCTTAATCACAACAGCGGCAGGTTTTTCAAAATCACTGGCAATTTGCAATGCCGCATCCAGGTCCAGGAAATTATTATAGGAAAGTTCTTTTCCATTTAATTGTTCTGCCAGAGCCACACTGGCCGCAGGCGGATGTTTCTCCATATAAAATGCCGCACTCTGATGTGGGTTTTCCCCATAACGCAACTGATCTCTACGAACAAGATTGATACTGATCTGCGGGGCAAACCGTGAATCTTCCTCTTCGCGGGAGGGCAGAACAGAAGCCATATAATTGGCAACAGCACGATCGTAACAGGCAGTCATTTCAAATGCCGCCGCAGATAGTTCGAGACGTAATTCCGGAGACAAAGGTCCCGCCCGCAATGCATCCAACACCCGACTGTATTGCCCCTGCGAGGTGATGACCCCGACATAGGCATGATTTTTAGCGGCAGATCGAACCATACTGGGTCCGCCTATATCAATCTGCTCGATCGCTTCCGATAACGAAACATTCGGTCGGGCGATCGTCTCTTCAAAAGGATAGAGGTTGCAGATAACTAACTCAAAAGGAATTATTTCGAACTCTTGAATCGCTGCCGCATCGCCGACCAAGTCAGGTCTGCCAAGAATCGCGCCATGTACCTTAGGATGAAGTGTCTTGACCCTTCCATCCATGATTTCGGGAAAACCTGTGTACTCAGAGATATCAATCACATTGACTCCCTGCTCTTCCAGATAGCGACGGGTGCCACCGGTTGATACAAATTCAAATCCTAATGCAGCGAGCCCTTTGACAAAAACATCAAGGCCTGATTTATCGCTGACACTTACCAAAGCACGACGCGGATACGAATTACTCATTTGTTTCTTAATCAATCGCCTGAGAATGCAGAAAAGCGACCGCTTTCCTGCCATGTAAAGAAATTCACCCAAGTGCCTGCAGATCTGAGCATCGGTTTCAAATACAGAGCGCGATGCCGCCAGACACTCTCAACGAAAGGCCAGTTTAGCTGTTCACCGGTCAGAAAACAAACCTTACGAATCCCGCTTTAGAGAAAGCCAAAGACTCATTTCTGCTCAGCATTTTCATTCTCGGGAGGTGTCGCGGATTCCGCTTCAGTTACAGCAGCCTCGGGAGTGATCTCAGGCAGAATGGGATAGCGGTCCTGGTGCTTAAATCGAATCGGAAATGGCAGATCGCTCTGTCTCAGACACATAATTAAACCCGATTCCGAAGCACAGAATATACGATCTGTCCGTTCATTCATCAATTTGATCTGGTATTTCCGTAGCGGCACTGCAGAAAGCACTGCACCGTCGGTACGGGAAAGAATCAGCAGATTCCCCAGTTCATCCGTAGCATAAACGCGTGTTGGAGACAGGGAGATGAAAGTCGAGCCGAGTGGCTGCCACCATTGTTCTCGACCACTCGTCGCAGATAACTGATAAAA
>NZ_CALFPF010000483.1 GCF_937919775.1 uncultured Gimesia sp. | reverse complement strand
GGATGAAGAGTGCGAGGATGAAGAGTGCGAGGATGAAGAGTGCGAGGATGAAGAGTACGAAGATGAGAAGGATTAGCTGGGAATTTGAGAGCATTTCCTCTATGCTGGGACCTCTGTATGCTGTTTAAGTCAACAATTCACTCTACGCGTGATCCCGCAGAACAATGGCCGAGTCCTATTCGGATAACAAATTAATTATTTTTGCCGGCGGCGGAACGGGAGGTCATTTACTTCCGGGAATCGCTGTCGCGGAACAATTGGTTTCGCTATTCCCTTGCCGGATTACGTTCGTTGGGTCCAATCGATCGGTTGAGCAGCAAATCATTGAAAACGCGGGATATCAGCACCTGCGTTTGCCTGCCTCATCAACCAGTGATTTCAAACGGGCTCCGTTTCGCTTTCTCTGGAATAACAGTCGTGCTTTTTTTCAGGCGCGTCGTTTCTTACGAACAGAAAAGCCGGCGGTAGTGATCGGTTTGGGAGGTTTTGCCAGCGTACCTGTGGTCATTGCTGCCGCCTGGCTGAAGATTCCGATCGTCTTACTGGAACAGAATATCATTCCAGGAAGAGCCAATCGATTTTTGTTTCCTCGGACAGATCTGGTTTGCACTTCTTTTGCAGAGACCTTGTTTAGAAAAAAAAGTTTTGGGAAAGCAGCTCAGCCACGTATTCTTTTTTCCGGTAATCCGATCAGAACGGAGATTCTGCAAGCGGTTTCGTCAGTTGAAGCAAATCGAAACGCATCAGGCGAGTGGTTGCTGCTGGTTCTGGGGGGAAGTCAGGGCGCCACTGCTGTCAATGACGCTGTGGTTTCAATGCTCAAACGATTGTTGGGCGAAAAACCCGGGAAACTGCATCTGGTACATCAGACAGGGGTTTCTGGTTTTACAGATGTTGAAAACGAATATCAACGTTTGAAAGAACAGTTTCCCGATCTCAAAGTGACGGTTCAGCCTTTTTTTACCGATCTGACAAAGTGGTATGCACAAGCAGATCTGGTAATCTCCCGTGCTGGTGCGACGACCTTGGCAGAGCTGGCATGTGTCGGATGCCCGACGATTCTGATTCCCTTTCCGAATTCTATTGGA
This sequence comes from uncultured Gimesia sp., assembly GCF_937919775.1. Lineage (GTDB taxonomy): Bacteria > Planctomycetota > Planctomycetia > Planctomycetales > Planctomycetaceae > Gimesia. The sequence continues at coordinate 4,853 of NZ_CALFPF010000483.1, read as the reverse complement.
GACCACCAACTCATCAATGCCCGTTTTTATGAGGATCAGGGAGCAGCAATTTTGGTGGAACAGGCCTCGGAAACTGCTTTCACCGCGCAACTCCTCAGTGAAACCGTTTTTACCTTGCTGAAAGATGAGAAATGCCGAAGTCAGATGGCTCAGGCGATGCGCAAGCTCTCAATTCCCCAGGCGGCTCGTCAGGTCGCTGAAGCGGTCTCGAAATTGATCTCCGGTTGAGTTCGATGTGTTTTTGTGTTCACATTTTTGGGTGGCGAATGGCAGCGGAGACTAATCAGGTCAGCCAGAATTTAGGAATATGACACATTTCGAAGGGGTTTTCCAAGTTTTATCGAATCCGAAAAGTCTGATGATTCACGATTCAGGGTCTATTTGTTACCTTCCAGATTCTCTGGTTCGGCGCCTGGTGGTCTGAGAGGGTTGAAATGCAATGTTTGCATGCGGCTGCCAGCAGCGGGAACCGGGTTATTTCTTTTAAAGCTATGAGAAACGGAGAAGAGACGTGTCACTCATTGTCCAGAAGTTTGGTGGAACAAGTGTAGCTGATACAAGCAAAATCCTCGCTGCGGCGCGCCGTGCTACGGAAATGCATCAGGCGGGGCATCAGGTTGTGATGGTCGTAAGTGCCCGCGGAAAAAAAACGGACGAACTTGTCGGTTTAGCTGCGGAAATCACAGACCACCCTACCCCGCGTGAGATGGATATGCTGCTTTCCACCGGCGAGCAGGAATCGGTCGCATTAATGGCGATGGCGATTCACAAGCTGGGTGGAGAAGCCATCAGTTTGACCGGTTCTCAGATCGGAGTCGTCACAGATTCTTCACATATGAAAGCCCGCATCATTTCTATTTCAACGGAACGGATGCGAACCGCTTTGAATGAAGGAAAGATCGTGATCGCCGCCGGCTTTCAGGGACGAGACAAGGATTGGAATATCACAACCCTGGGTCGAGGTGGAAGTGACACCACGGCCACCGCGCTGGCAGCCGTCCTGGAGGCGGACATGTGTGAAATCTATACTGATGTGGAAGGCGTGTTTACCACCGATCCGCGCATTGTGCCGGAAGCTCATAAGATCGACAGTATTTCGTATGACGAGATGCTGGAACTGGCGAGTCTGGGGGCCGGTGTGATGCATTCACGATCTATCGAATTTGCCAAAAAATATAAAGTGCCGTTGAAAGTGCGCCCCTCGTTTTCCGATGGTGCAGGAACATTAATTGCCGCTCAGCCTCTAGCCGACGCACCGGTGGTGACGGGAGTGGCTTTTGTTCGCGATGAAGTCAGAGTCAGTTTGACTGATATACCTGACGAGCCGGGAATCATGGGTAGCATTTTCACGCGTATGGCGGAAAGAAAAATCTGTCTGGATATGATCGTGCAGGATGTGGGAACCGGTGGCGTGGCTCGTGTTTCCTTCACCGTTCCCCAGTCCGATCTGGCTGATACACTGACTGCTGCCAGCGAAGCGATCAATATCATTGGTGCCGGGAAGATTCAACAGGGAACCAATCTTTCCAAGGTTTCGATTGTCGGTAGCGGAATGCGCCATCATTACGGTGTGGCCAGTCGGATGTTCTCCATCCTGGCCGATGCGAACATCAATGTCGGTATGATTACAACCAGCGAAATTAAGGTGACAGTGCTCGTAGATCGGGATCAATGTGAAGAAGCAGTACGCGCGATCCATAACGGCTTCGAACTGGATCGACTTCCCAATTATGACTTTGCTACGAATGAAATCCTTTCGGAGGGTTTAGAAACAGAGCAGCAGTTACAGAAGTTGACGCAGTTAGAACAGGAAATCGTGGCTCAGTTGTCAAACATGGAAGACATTGTTGTGAGCGAGGTGTTGCTCGATCAGAGTCAGTCGCGTGTGACAGTCAGGAATCTGCCGGATAGTCCGGGGATCTGTTCGAGGCTGTTTTCCGTCGTTGCCGAAGGAGGCGTGTCTGTTGATATGATCGTCCAAAACATGGGCGAGGAAGAACAGGCTCACCTCTCATTCACGGTGCCGAGAACTTCTCTGGAAAAAAGTCTGGAACTGGTCGAGCCTCTGCTTTCCGAATGGGGAGCTGCAGAGTTGAGCCATGAAGCGGAAATCGCAAAGCTTTCCGTTGTCGGGATCGGGCTTCGCAGTCATACGGGGGTCGGTCAGTCAATGTTCAATGCACTGGCGGAATCCAAAATCAATATCCAGATGATAAATACCAGTGAAACCCGCATTAGTGCGGTCGTAGACCTTAAACATGGCGAACAGGCCTATCAGGGGTTGTTGAAGAAATTCCAGTTGGGTTAATCCCATTTGTGATTCAACTGTGATTCTGATCTGATTCGAAAGCCGCTTGCAGAAGCTGTGGCAACTGGGCAGAAAACTTGCTGCGAGGCAGCACCTGAGTGCAGCCCGCAGCTTTTGCCTGTTCAAGAAGATCCGTATCCACATGCGGCCCGAAGGCAATGCTGACCAGATGGGGATTACGGTGATGAATCGAAGCCAGTAATTCCCAGTTCAGATTTGGGGTCGTAAGGTCAATCAGAATTAATTGACTGCCTTCCTCCGTCAGGTATTCCGCAGCCTTTTTGCTACTGAGCGCCGTGCAGAATGAAAAACCCAGCAGTTTCGCAACCCCGGTGATTTTGCTCAGAAACAGCATGTCTGAGCAGAGAATCACGATCTGGTGTGTGTGTGCAGCTTCATTCATGATCGCGATTCAATTCTTTATACGAGCGAGCGGTGAAAATGAACGTGTTGCCATTCACCGTCCTGTTTTTGCCAGACGCGAGTTTCTTCGGAGGCGGCACTGGAATCATGGCCATGTTCATCAATTGCCTGGACGATGCGAACATATGTGACCAGGGCAACGTCCCCCATAATAGAAACCATCGGAGAACTGATGGTGGATTGTCTGGGTCTTCCGGTCGGATTCATCTCAAAATAGAAACGATGGAAGTCCATTCCCGAGATCAGGTGCCCCTGGGCTTCTGGCTCAAAAGCCGTCAATTCTTCATCACAGAGAGCGGTATAAGTATGCCAGTCTTTATGGTCGATGGCATCAAGTAATTGTTTGCTTAATTTCAAAAGCTGCTGGACGTCATTGTCTGACATAATCGAATCCTGTAGAGAAAAGCCAAGCTGAGGTCAGTTTTGCTCCATATTATCAGTTAATTCGATTTCTGGAAATTGAACCGTCTTTTTATTTTGCCTGGTTTTCTGATCTGGGTCATATTCGTCGATCGTGGCGGTATCACTCGATTTGTTCTGCTTTGCTTTTGGCTGATTCTCAGGCAGGGTGATTTCTGCAGGAACATTGAGAGGAATAACATCGTCTGGGACCGAATTCAGAGTATTCACTGACAGGAGCGCTTCGATGCTCTTTAAATTGATCGTTGATCCCACATCAACAAATTCCTGGGGATCATAGTCGACTCGAAAACTGACATCAGCGATTGACAGCAGGCAGCCGGGAGCCAGTTTCGTGTCGCGTTTAGGAGTCAGTTTTTTTCCGTCAATAAAAGTGCCGTTTGAACTTCCCAGATCATGAACTAAGGCGACGGAATCCGTCAGGAAAATTTTACAGTGGTAGCGGCTGACCAGATCGGACTTCAGCTTCAAATCACAATCGGAGGCTCTGCCGACTAACGTTGTTTTGGTGAGCGTCACCGATTTTATTTTTTTAGAAGGAGTTTGAACACTCAGATAAATTTTCATGACTCAACCGTACGTAATAAAACCCGCCGAAGTAATACTTCGGCGGGAAATTGATGATTTCTAGCTTGATTATAGAAGTTGAATCGAAGCAAGTCTATGCGGCTGCGGAATCATCCGTAGGGAACATCTGCTCAGTTCCGCGGACGACTTCTGGTGTGACCACGTATTTTTTACCCGCTTCCTGTTCGGGAAGCTCATACATAATATCAAACATCGCCTGCTCGATCACGCTTCGCAATCCGCGAGCACCGGTATTTTTCTTCTGGGCGATACGTGCAATTTCATGCAGAGATTCTTCTGTAAATTCGAGTTTCGCCTTTTCCATTTCAAAGAATTTTTGAAACTGTCTGACGAGAGAGTTCTTCGGTTCTGTTAATACCCGAACCAGATCGTCTTCTTCCAGTTGTGCCAATGACGATAAGACCGGAAGACGCCCGAGCAATTCCGGGATCAAACCGAATTCTAACACATCATCGACCGAAGCCTGGGCAAGTAAATCATTTTTCGATCTTTCCTGCTCTCTCTTTTTGCCAGACTGTCCAAAACCGATCGTTTTCCGACCGAGACGCTTACCGACAATGTCCTCGAGACCGACGAAAGTACCACCGCAGATAAATAGAATATTGGTTGTGTCCAATTGAATGTATTGCTGTTCCGGGTGTTTTCGGCCTCCCTGAGGAGGAACATTGGCAACAGTTCCTTCCAGCATCTTAAGTAATGCTTGCTGGACACCCTCTCCAGATACGTCACGGGTAATCGAAACGTTCTGGCTGGTTTTTCCAATCTTATCGATTTCGTCGATAAACAGGATTCCTCTTTGTGCTGCTTCGACGTCAAAATCGGCAGCGTGCAGCAATTTTAGTAAAAGGTTTTCGACATCTTCGCCTACATAACCGGCTTCTGTCAGGGTCGTTGCATCTCCAATCGCAAATGGGACCTGCAGATAGCGGGCCAGGCTTTTGGCTAGCAATGTTTTTCCGGAGCCGGTTGGTCCTATCAGCAGGATATTCGATTTATCAAGTTCGACATCCGAATTCTCTTCTTCGGCGTGCATAAGTCTTTTATAGTGATTGTGAACGGCAACTGCCATCACTTTCTTGGCACGTTCCTGACCAATGACGTAATCGTTCAGGTG
>NZ_CALFPF010000482.1 GCF_937919775.1 uncultured Gimesia sp. | reverse complement strand
TCCCCAGCGATTGCAACCAGCCAAAGGCAGCCGGAACCTTCCAGGCCGACTTTTTCATTTCGATCCGCCGATTGGCGGGCAGAATCCGTTCCACGTTTTCAACCAGTCCCCCGCCGGTAATATGCGCTAACCCGCTGAAAACAATCTGATCGGGATAAGCCTTAGAAATCGAATCGATGGCAGCCGCATAAATCCGGGTCGGCTCCAACAAAAGGCTGGCAACAGTACGCTGATTTAATTCTCGAATTGGATCATTAATGCCCAAACTAGCCATCTCGAACACCACCTTGCGGATCAGGCTGTAACCATTGGAATGAAAACCACTTGATTCCAGACCGAGTACCACATCACCCGCCTGAATCGCGTGGCCGTCCAGAATCTGGTTCCGCTCCACGACTCCGACGCAAAAACCGGCCATGTCGAAATCACCATCACCATACAGATCGGGCATAATGGCGGTTTCCCCACCCAGCAGGGCTGCTTTGGAAAGGATACAACCTTTACTGACCCCTTCCATCAGTTCGACCAGTCGATCAGGGTCGTCTTTGCCGAGTGCGATATAATCCAGAAAAAACAAAGGCTCTGCCCCCAGACAGAGACAGTCATTCACACACATCGCAACCAGATCGATACCTATCGTATTATAAATTCCTGCTTCGATGGCAACCTTGATCTTGGTCCCCACCCCGTCAGTTCCTGAGACCAGCACCGGATCCTGATAAGTGCGACCCGACTTGCCCGGTTCCGAAGTATTCAGACGAAACAGCCCGGCGAAACCTCCCGGCAGATCCATCACACGCGATTTTTGTGCGGCATGAGTTTTGGTCACCAGTGGATGAATGGCAGACATCGCTTTCTGATAGAGATCCAGATCTACGCCGGCATCTTTATAAGTCGCTTTAGTCATAATATCATCCGAATAGGTAAAAAATAAACTAGAAATTGTTTCTATAAATTTGCCACATTTCAGCACAGGCAATCAACTGTTACCAGCATAGCATTCCACGGATGAGAAGAAAATCTTACGTATCGGTTATTTGAGAGCCAGACCCGGAAAACCTTTACGAAGACGGATTCTTAAAAAAACTCTCCGATATGATCCTGACGTTCACTACATCCGCAACGAGTAGCAGCATAAGATTCCTGCAATTCATGAAATGCCTGTTTCTGTTTCACACACATACGGCGATGAGGAGAATAACTGCATGAAGTTGGCGACGCTGCAAACGGAACAAGGAACCATCGTGGTCTCGGTAATCGACCAGGACAATGAGCTTACTTTTTTTGACCTGCACACTTTTGATGAAAGTCTGCCACGTTCCCTGAAAGAGATCCTCGCTCTGGAGGGAGGACTGGAACGCGCCCGGCAGGCAGCGAGCCAGGCAGAACAAGCGGGTAAACAGATTACCGGTACACTCTTAGCCCCCATTCCCCATCCGGGAAAAGTGCTCTGCATCGGCTTGAATTACCGGGATCACGCAGAGGAAACCGGAATGCCCTTCCCTGATGAACCTGTCTGTTTCAGCAAGTTTTCCAGTTCAGTTACCGGCTCGGGTCATCCGATCCGCATCCCGGCGATTGCAAAGCAAGTCGACTATGAAGCGGAACTGGTGGTGGTCATCGGGAAAACATGCCGGAGCGTGAGCGAGGCGGACGCTCTCCACTACATCGCAGGTTACATGAACGGCCACGATGTCTCGGCGCGCGATTGGCAAATAGGACGACCGGGCGGGCAGTGGCTGTTAGGAAAAACAGCAGACACATTCGCACCGACTGGCCCTTACCTTGTAACGGCAGATGAAATTAATAATGCCAACACACTCCCCATCAAATTGACACTCAATGGAGAGGTATTGCAGAATTCCAATACCGATAAATTTATCTTTACCATTGAACAGGTAATCCAGTTCGTGTCTCAGTTTCTGACACTCGAACCAGGTGATATAATCTTTACCGGAACGCCCCCCGGAGTTGGCATGGCCCGCAAGCCCCCCGTATATCTCAAGCCTGGAGATCAGGCTCTCGTCGAAATACAGGGGCTGGGAATATTACGCAATACCGTAGAAGCGTGGGATTGAAATGATTTCTACTCGGAAGTAGTCACTCGAACTGCACGCAGGCCACGATCACTTTTTTCGGTTTCAAACTCTACAGTTTGACCTTCTACCAGTTGATCGAATGTGATGCCATCCAGTGATGAGAGATGAAAAAAGATATCCTGTTGACCATCATTGATGAAGCCAAACCCTTTTTCAGTAATTTTTTTAATTGTTCCAGTGGCCATAAAGCCCATCCTCTAACTTAAAATTCTCTCGACAATAAAACGGAGTTCATTGTCACTCGTAACTGATCACCATTTATAGCCAAGCAGCTTGAAAATAGTGACACACTGAAAAAATACGCACAGCGTATTATGACGCAAAAATAAGAACATAATTTTCAGGAATGAGAGATCGGACTGCTGTCCAAATTAAGGTTAGAAATGAACCTTTTACTCCCTCAATC
>NZ_CALFPF010000481.1 GCF_937919775.1 uncultured Gimesia sp. | reverse complement strand
GTGAACCAGACAGGTTACAATTTCGTTGTACAAACAGCGGATGAAAGGTTCACTTTTGCTTTGAGTGAAATAAAACAGGAGCAGCGCTGCAGCGATTGAAAAACGCAATAGCTGCAGACTATGATTCAGGTTGAGTATGGTTGCATGTGTTGAGGCTCTGTTCTATGGTGTTTCATCCGGGGTGTTTCATCTTGCGTTGAGTCCGGCTTTGGTATCAGCATTTATTTATGAGATGTGAAGCAATTATGAGTTCAAAGAAAAAATGGCGTTCCACGACGATTTTAACAGTCCGGCATCAGGGGATGGTTGCCATCGGCGGGGATGGTCAGGTAACGCACGGTAATACAGTGATGAAAAGTGATACCCGCAAGATTCGCAAGATCCTCGACGGGCAGGTCATCTGCGGTTTTGCCGGCTCAACCGCCGACGCCTTCTCGCTGCTGGAGCGATTTGAAGTCAAAGCCAAGGACTATCCGGGAAATATGCCGCGCGCCGCAACGGAACTGGCACGCGACTGGCGTACCGACCGGATTCTGCGAAAACTGGAAGCACTGATCGTCGTTGTGAACCAGGAACACAGCCTGCTCATCACCGGACAGGGAGATGTGGTGGTTCCCTCTGATGGCGTGATTGGTATCGGTTCCGGAGGAAATTATGCCACAGCCGCCGCACGGGCGCTCATCGCGCATTCCCAGTTATCGGCTGCAGAAATTGTGAAAACAGCATTAGGCATCGCCTCGGAAATCGATATCTATACGAATAATAACATCATGGTGGAGGAGCTGCAGTGCAAGAGTTAACGCCTCGGCAGATTGTCGCAGAGCTGAATAAACATATTATCGGTCAGGATGACGCAAAACGCGCTGTGGCGATTGCCCTGCGAAATCGCTGGCGCTGGCAGCAGTTGCCGGAAGAGATTCGTAAAGAAATCACGCCTAAAAATATCATCATGATCGGTCCCACCGGCGTCGGCAAGACCGAAATTACCCGCCGCCTCGCTCAGTTGATTGATGCGCCGTTTATTAAGGTGGAAGCGACTAAATACACCGAAGTGGGGTATTACGGTCGCGATGTCGAGAGCATGGTCCGCGACCTGGTCGATGCCGCGAAGAATCTGGTGCGTGAAAAGAAACGGGTGGAAGTGGTCGAGAAGGCGAAAGTGCGTGTCGAGGAGCGTCTGCTCGATCTGCTCGTGCCCCGTCCCTCGGATTGGGAAATGTCTACTGCAGATTCTGCTGCAGAGGAACAGGCAGAGGATTCGAAAGAACGCTACGAGCGCACGCGGGACAAGTTTCGGAAAATGCTGAGCAAAGGGGATCTGGAAGAGAAAGAGGTTGAGATTTCGATTGATCAGAAAAGTTCGCCCGTGCAGGTTTTCTCGAATATGGGCATGGATCAGATGGACGTTGATTTGCAGGGCATGTTAGAGCGCATGATGCCTCATCAGAGCAAGAGCCGCAAGCTGACCGTCAAAGAAGCACGCAAGGTTTTGCTTGAGCAGGAAGTCGAAGGACTGATGGACAAGGATGCCATCGCCGAAGAAGCCATCGATCTGGCCGAACGCAGCGGAATCATCTTCATCGATGAGCTCGACAAGATCTGTACTTCCGAAGAAGGGGGGAGTCGGGGCGGTGATGTGAGTCGACAGGGCGTGCAGCGCGATTTACTGCCAATTGTCGAAGGCACGACCGTGCAGACGCGGAGCGGCACTGTGAAAACAGACTATATGCTGTTTATCGCAGCGGGGGCTTTTCATCGGACCAAACCTTCCGACTTAATGCCCGAACTGCAGGGGCGGTTTCCGATTCGCGTTGAGTTACAGGAGCTGACACGTGATGACTTCCTGCGAATTCTGACCGAGCCCAGCAGTTCCATCACAATGCAGTATCAGGAATTGCTGAAAACAGAAGGCGTGAAGATCAAGTTCGAAAAAGACGGTCTGGAAGAGCTGGCGGAAATCGCGTTTCGGGTGAATCAGACCACACAGAATATCGGTGCTCGTCGACTGCATACGATTTTAGAGCGACTGCTCGAAGAGGTCAGTTTTGAAGCACCCGATCTGAAGGCGAAGGAAATTACCATCGATGCGGCTTATGTGCAGCAAAAACTGCACGCCATCGTTGAGGATGAAGACCTCAGTAAGTTCATTCTGTAGCGCACGCATGGTTTCGAATCTCAAGGATGCCCCGGACATTCACGGTCGGGGCGTCCTCAAGAGAATTCGATCCAGCGACGCGATCTTTCCTTTGGGAACCGGTTTGTCTTCGTAGACGTCGGTTCCCTCTTGGAATCGATCCTGTCTTAGAATTCACCAACGACATTTCCGTCGCTGGGAGAGTCAACCAGTCGGCTGCTGAACGCGCCTGTTGCGCCGCCGGTAATTCCAGGGCAATCAGAATTGCGATAATGGCAATCAGCACGAGTAGTTCGATCAGCGTAAAGCCAGGACGTTTGTCTGGTTCTGAAGTGTGAGGCTGCAAATTGAGTCATCTTAGGGTAATATGACGAATCACAGATAATTTTGGCAGGTTTACAGAGGTGTGCTAAAATGTCTTTATGGCACCACAGAAGTGTTTTGAATCCAGAGCATTCTGCGAAAAAAAGTCAGGCGGTTGTTCAACCAAATAAATAAAGTGCCATGTTTAAATACCCGCTATGGTTAAGATCTCACGCAATCAATTAATATTTCGTCAAGTTAACCGGAGTCTCAATCAGGATCAGTCGAAACGGGCTCTTCGCCGAAGCACTCTGAATGAATTATTAAACATTGCTCTGAAAAGAATCGTACACAGCGTTTTCGGAAAGTGAATTGGCATGAATGAGGATTGGGACTGGGATCGAGATGACGATGTCGAATATGAAGAGGAATCGGACTTCGACGACGAGCTGGAAACCGAGACGGTTCCCTGTACCAATTGTGGTGCCGAGGTCTACGAAGACGCGGTAAGCTGTCCTGTGTGTGGCGAGTATGTCGGAATCAATACCCACCCCTTCAGCGATCGTCCCCGGTGGTGGATTACGTTGGGAATACTGGGAGTGATTGCCACTATTTTGAGTCTGATATTTCTAGCTTGAACGAGAAGAGAATAACGCTGATGAGATTTGATAAGATGATTCTGGGTTCCCGATCTCCCCGTCGTAGAGAATTGCTGTCCCAGATCGTTCTCGAAGCAGCCATTGAAGTGCTTCCTCCCCTGGATTCGGAAGAAGCAGGTTTTGATCAACTTCATGATCTGGAATCGATTCGTAAAAGGCTGATTGCGATTTGCACTACAAAAAACCACGATGTCTTCCAGCAGATCAATGCGCGAGAAAATGTTACTGGTCCGATCCTGACGGCGGATACGATCGTGGTCGTTGAGCGGGAACCGTCCGGATTCGTCGTGTTAGGGCAACCTCCTGCAGGACCCGAATGGAAACAGACGGTTCGAAACTGGTTTTTGGATGATTATGCGGGGAAGACACACCGCGTGCTGACAGGGCTCTGTTTGCGGACGGAAGATCAGCTTACGACGGAAATCTCAGAAACGCTGGTGACATTTCATGAGCGGGATGCTGTTCACAGGCACCTGGACTGGTATCTTTCGACTCAGGAGTCGGTGGGCAAAGCCGGAGGTTATGCCATTCAGGGGGGAGGTAGTATTTTCGTTCAGCGGATTGAAGGCAGCCTGTCTAATGTAGTAGGATTACCGCTGGAGATTTTAGTCAGGCTGTTGCATTAAACCCGCTTTATTTTAGAGCGCGTCCCATTTAACCATAGCGTCGTCCGTGTTATTATACTCGCTCCGACTGGTCCTGGAGACGCTACATTAAACCTGGCCACAGGTTCGATTGAATTTAAAAGATTCTTATGTCACTGATCAAATGGAGTTCCACGGAATCTCCCGAAATCAAAATTGGTAATCGCGTTCTCAGTTCGCGCTATTTTCTGTCGCCGCTGGCCGGTTATACGCAGTATGCTTTCCGCGTTGCGTTGCGAGAACTGGGAGGATTGGGATTATGCACGACCGATCTGATACTCGCTTCACAAATGCTTTCCAGCAGTCGGAAAGCAAAAGCGTTGTTGAAAACTTCAGCAGAGGATCGACCGCTGACCGTGCAGATTTATAGCGGCCTCACTTCAGAGCTGGTGGCAGGAGCGCGCTGGTTAGAGCAAAAGGGCTATGAAGCCGTCGATCTCAACATGGGCTGTCCGATGGCCAAAATGTACGGAAACGGAGGTGGCGCCCGGATCATGTGTGCTCCCGATGCGGCCTGCCAGATGGTGGCTGATGTTGTCGATGCCGTTTCGATTCCGGTGACGGTGAAAATGCGACTGGGCTGGGATCGGAACTCCATTACCGCACCGCTGCTGGCGCGCGAATTCGAAAAAGCGGGAGTGGCAGCGATTACGATTCACGGCCGCACTCGCAATCAGGGATTTGGAGGCACCGTGGATCTGCAGGGAATCAGGCAGACGGTCGAAGCGGTCCAGCAGATTCCCGTGATTGGCAATGGCGATGTTTGTACGGTGGAAGACGCATTCCATATGCGGAGGGAAACCGGCTGTGAAGCGGTTTCAATCGGTCGGGGGGCAATGCTTGATCCCTGGATTTTCCGCAAGCTTGCTCAGACCATTCAGGGGGAACCTGTTCTGGAACCGACGCGGGAAGAGCAGATTCAATTTCTGGTGCGGCACTTCACGCTGATGGTGGAACAGTATGAAGACTATGGTTGCCTGTTGATCCGAAAGTTTGCCGCCTGGTATGGCGTCAAATTGGGAATCCCCGAAGATCTGGAAGACCGATTGCGACAGATTCAATCGATCGACGAGTTCCATGAAATCGTGGCACAGATTCATTTGCGGCATGGAGAGCGGGAATCGTCAGTGCCTACTGCTTTAGTCAAAACTCCCAATGGTCCGGTGGAACGCTGGTAGCGACAGATAATTGGCAGTCATGCCAGAAATAAAAACAACCTCTCTGAAATCCGACTCCAGAGAGGCTGTGTTAATATCGACTCGGCTGGCGGTTAGTTCCGAATATCGTTACCACCCGCGTTGTTAATATCCAGTCCCAGGTCAAGCAGGAACCAGTCATCGCCTCGGGCAACAGCCCCGTAGAGCTGGTCCAGTTCACCATCGTTGTAGACGGTGGTGCTGTCGAGTCTGATGTTATTCACGCCGGCAACGGTGTTATCAACGCGTGTGCGAATATTCCCGACACGGTCTCCAAAGGGAGTTGCAGAAGACCATTCCTTGAGGATGCCGTAGAGTTGGGTTAGCCCGTTGTCGTAAACAGTGGATCCCCCAATCAGGATATCGCCGTTCTGTCCATAATTTGTATAGATTGCTTCGTTGTGACCGCGTACAAAGTCGGATCCCAAACCGCCGATCAGGATGTCAAATCCATCAGGGCCCCCTTCAAGAGTGTCATTTCCGTCTCCGCCGATCAGAACATCATTGCCCCAGCCCCCGACCAACAAGTCATTTCCAGCACCACCAAAGAACATGGACTCCCTGTCGTAGAAGGTGTCGTCGGCGATGATCTGGTCATTTCCACCCAGGCCCCAGGCATAGACGCCGCCGGTAGGGGCAAAGTTCGGTTGTGAAGTAGACGGATTGATGATCGTGACACCGTTGATCCGAACCTGAATCAGACCTGCATTATTTTCAGTGATCAGAATCGCATCATTTCCCTGAGTCCCCGTAATAAACAGGGCCGTTTTTCCGGGACGGTTCGGGTCTGGCAATAAACCAACGAAGTTTTGCGGTATGATTGTGACGAGATAGTCTTCCACTTCCCCGTCCGCTGCATTTCCTGTTGTGGATAATCCACCAGCGGAACTCAGACGGAATCGGGCGGCCACTTCACCTGCAACAACTCCTGGCGGCAAGATCACCGAGACGGAGTTGGCACCAGCGACAACAGCATGACTGCTTAATACTTGTTCTTCGGGCTCCCAGATTAAGTTGCCGTTGAAGTCGATCCAGGCATCAATAAAGCCGCTGCCTGACGAAAGAATCGTGATGGTGGAAGAGGTATCACCGGCAATAATCGTGTTGAGCAGGACTCCGTCATCCTGGCTGTCGAGATCGGCAAACGGAGATTCCTGACCATTGGTATCTACAGAGACTCCATTACCCAGGAAGAGACCGTTCGCATTGATTGCGTGTTGCGGGCCTTCTCCATGCACATCACCGATGAGGTTGGGGAATGAATCGGGAGCGTCCCCAAAATCAACACCGTTGCTGGCGACGATGAGCGCCGTAGTAGTAATGATGGTAGGAGTGATCGTCCCAAACGGACCCGCAAATTTCATCACCGTGCCCAAGTCGGTACTGACAACGTACAGATTGTTATCAGGTCCGAACGTGACACCATAAGGCAGTTGAATGTCCGCTCCAAAAGTGTAATCATTATTATCAATGAAGTCGCCTGTCAGGGGATCAAACCGGAGAATACTTTCCGTTGCACCGTTGGCAACATAGAGCAATCCATCGGGGCCAATCGTCAGGCCGCGCGGGTTGTCAAGACCACCCGTGCCAGCGGCGATGAAAGGACCGCCGGGAACGACATCACCGTTGGAATCAAACTTCAGGATTTCGTCGGTGTCGTAACTGGCCACATACAGATTTCCGGCAGCATCAAAGGCCATCCCGTAGGGGGTACCCATGCCCCCTTCACCTGTAGCAACAAAAGTTTCAATTAAGGCTCCTGATACGCCATTGAATTTAAGAATGCGATCAAGGGGTCCCGTGTCTCCGACGTAAAGATTCCCGTCAGGACCAAAGGCGATAAACCGTGGTTGAAAGAAGGAGCCGGTCGTAGCAAATTCGCCGTTACCGATAATCGCGCCGGTTTGACCATCATAACGCAAGATCTGTCCGGTATTGGAACTGGCAACATACAGGTTTCCATCAGGTCCGAATGCCATCCCATTGGGGACATCAATTCCCCCCGAGCCCGGAATGACAAAGGAGCCTTTGGATTGCCCCGTTTGGCCATCGAAGCGTTCGACTGTGTGGTCGGAACCGTTTGAATTTTCATAACCATTACTGACGTAGAGGTCGCCCAGCGGCCCAAACACGATATCGCGCGGGCTGTTCAAACCGGATGCCACAAAATTACCCAGAAAGTTGCCGGGCTGGCCTTCGCCTGTATCAGCGTCTGTATAAGCTGCTGTGATCGTCTGTCCGAAAACCACTTCCAGAATGCCATTGCCAGTGACGAGCGTACCGGGCGAGGATTGAATCGTGCCTGAGAATTTTCCAAAGCCGACTTCTGTTAAAGTGACTGTCTCGGAATCGCCTCCGGTGGTGGTGACGAGTACGTTTACCGAACCGGCTCCGAGTAAATCGCCATCTGTGACAGTGATGGTAATTAAATCTCCGGCATCGTAAGTAGTGTCGTCAAAGATAATCGTCCCGTAACGGGCAGCAGTGAGATCGACCCGGTAGTCTTCTACTTCTCCATCAGGTGCCAGGCCAGTGACTCCGAGTCCGGCTTGTGTACTGAATCGGAAGCGGGCAAAGGTTTCACCCACACTGAAAGCAGCACCTTGAGGAACAGCAAACTGGATTGTATGCGTGCCTGCTGTGAGTTGAACATCAGTAATGATCTGCTCGCCGGTGTCCCAGATGCCATCGCGATTGAAGTCGATCCAGCCTTGCAGGAATCCATCACCAGCACCAGAGACCTCGACCTCAATGGATGAGAAAGCATCGCTTTCGGAAATTCCGTTTGAGAGGAAGACAATGCCGTCATCGTCTGCGCCATCTCCAGAAGCGTCCACGCTGGCAAGTGCATCCAGTTCCAGGTCGATTGACGTACCAAGCGTCAGGCCCCCTGCAAGGTTGTGTCTGGCGCCATCATCGGCAAGTAACGTGGGGTAGGTGTCAGGGGCATCGCCAAAGTCGAGACCATAGTTGCCGCTGGTCGATAGCCCAAATGCCAGTGTGTTGATACTGTCCTGGATACCTGCAAATGATGAAGTCAGAAAATCGGTTCCAAAATCAACATCAACATCGTCGGTTGTGCCGAAGAAGCCATCTAAACCAAGTCCGATCGTGTTGTCCAGGTTTCCGCCGATGTCAATAATTTGAGAAGCGGAATTAAAGTTGGTGGTATGCCACAGGCCGAAGAAGTGCCCCGCTTCGTGTGACACAATGTTTCCGACCGCCACTCCAATCAGATCGGTCATTGTGTAAGTAAAGTTTCTGATAATATTATTCAACGAATTGGGGTTGATCGAGCTAGTACTGCTGAGCAAATCGAGCAGAACCACGGCTGATTCTGTCGTATCAAAGTTTCCGACATCGATTGATTCCGCAATTCCGATGGTGCTGATTCCGAGCTGGTTGATCGTACCCCCGACAATCACGCGGCTGAGGTTGGGCATGTTAAATTCATCCAACCCGGGATTATCACGGCTGTTTAAAATCCGAATGCCATAATCGCCTGGGTTATTGGTTGTTGCGAAGTCGCCATTATTTCCCAGC
>NZ_CALFPF010000480.1 GCF_937919775.1 uncultured Gimesia sp. | reverse complement strand
TTAAGCGCCCCCTCGATGACGTAAAACGTATCCTGAATCTGGCTATGGTAATGCCAGGGCACACTTTACGTGGGTGAAATCTGCAACTCAATTATACGGAAGCCGGGTCGCTGGGCGTGATACTGCGTACGCTCGACGTCATACAAGTGACTCGCATCCTTTAACGGCTTGGGTTCTAGATCCATCCTGAGATCCTTCCAGCAAAGGGAAATCGGAAAGCATAAAGGAGCCCCCCGATTGGGCATCCGGCTCATTTCGGCCCCGTTACATAATGGCTCTGCCCACAAACTGCACACCGAATTCCCACAAGTCATTATGGACCTGGCGTCGACGGACGATCTTGCTTTCCATGTAGATGCAATGATTCTTGTCCTGGCCCAGAGCCAGGATGATTTTATCTGATCGCAGGTTTTGTGAATGGAGAAAACTGACGCCGCTTCTCGATAAATTTCTGGACGTGACGACAATCATCCCCGGGTCATCATTGTCGTCTCCATTCTGCCCTGACCCTGGCAGGTAGATCCCAATCAGCTGACGATATTCCATTCGTTCATCGGAGCGTTTCTGAGAGCAGTGCCCTTCCAGCCGGGCACTCCACTTATCAAGAATCTCCAGCGTTTCTTGAACGACCTTATGCATTCGTAGAATCCTTGCATTATCAACTCAATCCAGTAGCGCATGACCTTCACTCCCCGCAGGCCCGTGGGGAGGGATAAGCCTTACGAGAAAGTTACACCATGTACAGCGCCCGTCAACTAGATTTCGCAAAGAGAATCCAAGCAGGCACCGCACGGCCTGCAGCAGGAACCGGCTAAACAGATCGCGACAATCGGACCGGTGATGAGGGTTAAGCAGCCCTTCAGCGAGAACCGTGATCATCGCCTCGTACGGGAGATTTGGTTCCGGACTCCTTTATTTCCCCCACCTTCGATAATTTTTGCTTGATCATTTCTCCCTTATCAAATAGAACTACACCATCTATGCCGTGAGTGGGTTTTACCGAAATAATTTAGTCTAATTCAACTTAGCTGTTGATGGGGATCACCTGCCGTGTCCGAACCAGTTCACCTGTCAGAAACCGAGAAGGCGCGTCTACAGCGGATTCTAACCATTGAAGACTTGGAATCACAAAAGCGAATTGCGTATCCGTTTTGGGCACTCGCAGGCATCACATTTTTGACATCTCAGCTTGCACTTTTCTGGAATCCGCTCGTATGCATCGCATTCCTGCCGATTGCATTTGCGACGCTCATGATCGGTATGGCCCGATTCGGCTACTATCGACTATACCGGCTGATTCATCATCTAAACGCGGTGATTGATGAATCAGGGCATAAATCGAGTTAAGACAGCCAGGCAAACGCTGAACCCAAGTTGCCGAACAGGGGTTTTGAAAATAAATAGGTGTCGGAGAATAAAGAGAAGTTGGACACATTTTTCTCATCCGGTCAAATCGGTCGAAGCGATTTACCCCGCAGGGGTGCCGGATTACGCGGCTGCGAAAGCCAAGGATCGCTCGGTTGTGATCAGAGTCGGCCAACCGGTCGAAGAACGCACGACGCGGCGGGTCAAGCTGGGGCTCGATTGAAATCGACTTCGACTGGTGGCGTCATCTCATTCACTGTTGGCAAGCCAACGGTACCACCCGATATTTCATCAATACCAGAGCCATTCAGTTACATATCATGTTCCCCGCCGTCGGCGTCATAGGCTTCGCGCTCAAAAGGATTGTCGCGATAGAACCGCCGACCGACCAGCCACATGTAGATGGATGAAAGAAAATAGGCGGGCAGGAAAAATGGTCCCCAGCGCTCATACTGCAGGACATGCACGGTTTCATGATCGCGTGAAATGTCCAGAGACGCGTCTGTCTGGCCGAGGATGGTATGGCCCAGTGTCAGTGCGAGGGTGAATTGACCGTGGGGGAGTCGCTGCACGAACCACTTTGTACCGCCGTCATAAAACTCGACAGCCCGACCGCGAATGCGTGCCCGACCGCCAAAGCACAGGCCCACGCCGCCGATTACCAGACCAAGCAGCGTATTCGGCGAGGTCCAGAGTACGCGAATCAGAAAAGAAATACGCCCCATCATTTTCTGCTCACATCAAAACCAGACAAGGGACATACTTCATATTTCACCACCATTTACATTCGTTCGGCCTTCATGGTACCCACTCAACCAATTACTAAACTTGGGCTCGAATTACGTGGTGCCGTCATCACGAGAAGCTGATAACAATAGATTAAATGCGCGAGCCATGATGCCTTGATTTCTGGATAGAACTCGATTGAATCGAGATTGTCCTGAAGCAGTCTGATTTCATTCGACAAATCGGCCATCATATCCCAACCGATGAAATAGATGGGGTCTAACTCGCCCAATTCCGAGAGTTGTTTTATGCCTATCCTTTCCCAATCTGGAAGTGACCAAAAACGTTTACTTGTTTGTTGTGTTCCAAATAAGAAGTAAGGAGCCTGTATCTCAATATAGGTTATTGCCTCTACCATTGCTTCCTGATACCCGATGGTAATTTGACGACTCATATAATTCCTTTTCAAAATTCATTCCCCAAGGGATAAAAAAGCAGTCAGACTCAATAACGTCAATCCAGGAATTTTTGCAGATAGGTTACGTCCAGCATTCTACCAAATTTGTTCCCGACTTCCTTGAAAGTTCCCACCACTTCGAATCCGAAACTTTGATTCAAATGCAGGCTGGCCTGACTTCCTTCTGCCACGCCGGCGATCAGCGTGTGAAATTTTAGACGGCGGGCTTCTTCTATAATCGCCTGCTTCAGCTGCCGTCCAATCCCTTTGCCACGCTGGTCCTCTTTGACGTAAAACGACGTTTCCGCTGTCTCATCGTAAGCCCGCCGGGGACGCCAGCGGGAAAGACAGGCCCAGCCCACCACACGTCCTTCACACTCCGCCACGAGAATCGGAAAACGTGCGTCATGACTCTCGAACCATTCAAGTCGCTCCTCGCGCGTCTTCGGCTCCAGATCAAAGGTCGCCGTCGTGGTTAGAATCGCTTCGTTGTAAATCTCGGTAATCGCATCGAGATCAGATAATTCCGCCGGCCGGATCTTCATCGTAACAATGCCTTTTGAGAACAGGAATCATTTCTAACAGTACTGGCAGGTCGTTCGCCGCTGCGGATCACTTATAATATTGTCACTACAACACTGAAAACAGTTCGGAACGCGAGCAAATTCACCAGACGAGACGAAGCAATTATTTTCGTAGGGGCAGTGCCTGTGTGCCTGCCCGCCTTGAGACATTAAATCTTGAATCACTCCTGCAATGGAACCAGAGAAATACTTCGCACGTCCAATTGCATAGAACGTCGATATCACGGGTAGCCACATAGGGCTACCCCTACTTTTCCAGGGCATATTTCATTCACTGTTGATAATTCAGCAATACTACCCATTAGTGAATCACGTCGCAAACAATTGTGCCTCGATATCACGAAACGCTTTGAATTCCAGAGCATTGCCGCTGGGATCGAGAAAAAACATCGTGGCCTGCTCACCAGGTTGACCCTCAAAACGCAGGTAAGGTTCGATCACGAACTCGATTTTATTCTCACGCAACCGATCTGCCAGATCCTGCCAGCGATCCATCGTTAAGACGACGCCAAAATGCGGGACGGGAACGCCGTGACCATCGACGGGGTTGGCGTGCGATGCAACGGTTCCTTCCGGCCCTATCGTCGGATTCAAATGGCACACAACCTGATGTCCGAAGAAATTGAAGTCCACCCAGGTCTCTGAGCTGCGACCTTCACTGCAGCCGAGCAGGCCGCCGTAGAACGCTCTGGCTTCGGCAATGTCACGCACCTGAAACGCGAGGTGAAAGGGATCGAGTTGCATAGGATGCCTCTGCTGTTTGAAAGGGAGAAGGTATTTAAGACTGCCACTGCAATTTAGCACCCCCATGCTGTACCGACAAGGAGTAAGGAATCGTAAAGCAGTGTCCGAAGAAGTCTCTCGACAATGTTCTCTGAGAAATTTTCTCGCTGTTTGGATTTCATTCAGATATCATAAGGTTCTGGTAAATAAAATCTCATCGCGTAAATTCAAAACGTAACATCAATGCAGAACAGTCAGACATTTTTGCAATGGGCGTGAAATAACAAACCCTGGCTTTATCCTACTCTTCTGTTTTATGTTTATGGGAATGATAGCAAGCTTCTGTTAGATCGCACGCAAGATTAACAAATAAATGCTGAACAGAGCGGAGCTCCATAAGCATTAGCTCATTCTACCGGAGAGAAAATCATGTCCATCCATAGCAAACACGATGCACTGCGGCATTTCATTGCGACGCTGGCGTATCGCGGGACGAACGTTCTGCAGGAGATGCCGGCCGAGATCGCCACATTCCGACCCGCTGAGGTGGTCCGCACGCCGGTCGAAATTCTTAACCATATTAACGGTGTGCTGACGTATGCGGTTTCGTTTTTTGTGCCGCTCGAATCCACCCGACCGGAACCTGCCGACTGGGAAATAGAGGTGGATCGCTTTTACAGGGTCCTTACCAAACTGGATCAACTGCTGGCTGATGACGCTCCGCTGAATGAAGTCAGCGAGGAGCAGTTACTCCAGGGGCCGCTGGCCGACGCCATGCTGCACCTGGGGCAAATCGGAATTTTCCGCCGGATGGGAGGCTCCCCCGTGGCTGCCGAGAACTATGTGCTGGCTGACATTCAGACAGGAATATTGCGCAGGCCCATTTGACGGATTTTTCCTGGCAAGGTCGTCATCGATCAGTGTTGCTGCTCCCCTCCTTCACATATTGTTTCAGCAAAGCGTGCATCTGTTTAATCTGCTGCGGATGTTTTTCGGAAACGTCGGTGGTCTCTTCGAGGTCTTTACTCAGATCATACAGCGTGAACGTGACCGGGATACTGTCATCCAGAACCTCGGCGGTGGTTTTCGGGCCGCGGACTGTGAGTTTAAACGGGCCCTGCCGGATCGCGAAGGTGCCGTTGTGGTGATTATGCACGATGGCTTTGTGGAAGGAGACGGGCCGTGCTTCTCCCGAGAACGCTTTGAAGAAACTCTGGCCGTCTTCCGCGGTGTTGTGGTCGAGCTTCACGTTTAACATCTCTGCCAGCGTGGGAAGCACATCGTTGAACACAATCGTGGTGGAACACTCTTCGCCCGGTTTGATGGTCGCCGGCCAGCGAACGAAGAACGGCACGCGGTGGCCGCCCTCTTCGAGGCCCCCCTTCCAGCCGGTACAGGGGCCGTTGCTGTCGTGGCCGTAAATCTGTGTATCGCCGCGGACCCAACGTTGTCGATAGCCGTTCGTCCGATCGACGGGGCCGTTGTCGCTGGTGAAGAACACCAGCGTATTCTCTGCGATGCCAAGTTCGTCGAGTTTGCGCAACAGCCTGCCAACGTGGTGATCGAGTTCGACGACGAAATCGCCAAACGTGCCGGCGCGGCTTTTGCTGACGAATGGTTTGTTGGGCACAATCGGATTGTGCGGTGTGGTCATCGCGTAATACAGAAAGAACGGCTGATCGGGATGGTTGCGAGTCGCAGTTTCTACGAATTCACAGGCCTTGTTCGAAAGCGTCGGCACCAGACGGTCCATCGTATAACCTTCAGCGACGATGTTGTCGTCCCGGCCAAACCATTCGCCCTGCTTTTTCTTTGCCTGTTCAGAGGAGAGCGTGGGAATCACCGTCACCCGATTGTTCTCGATGAAGGCGGCGGGATTCATCTCCGCAGAACCGGCGGTGCCGAAAGAGTAGGCGAACCCATAATCCTGCGGCCCCTTCAACGCGGGCGAAGCGAAGTCGATATTCTGGAAGTTCTGGTAATTGGGATCAACGCGAATCTGTTCCCGCTCGCTCTCGTCATGCAGCTTCCAGTCGAGCCCCTGATGCCATTTGCCAACCAGCGCGGTCCGATAGCCGGCGTCTTTAAGCAGGTCTGCGATCGTCTTTCGTCCCGGCTCGATCAGTGTGCCAGCGAAGTTCGCGAGGTTGCCCCCTGATCCCAATCGGGTCCGCCACATATAACGACCGGTAAGCAAACCGTAACGGGAGGGCACACAGTAAGAACCCGCAGCATGCGCGTCGGTGAAGACCAGACTCTGTTTGGCCAGCTGATCCAGATTCGGCGTCGGGATACGGCTCTGTTTGTTAATCGCAGTCACATCGCCGTACCCCATGTCATCGGCGAGAATGATCACCACGTTGGGTCGGTTCGGTTTATCAGCCGCTGCGGATAAACTTGCTGGTCCGGCAAACAACAACAGAATCAGGCAGCAGCTCGAGATGACTAAAGGAGTTCGCATAATAATTTTCTCAGTAGGTCTTCTCTAACGGGGAGCGGGATGCGTTTATAAGTTCTATTTATAAACTACCCGATGAGGAGACCGATTGGAACAGATCGATCTATCAAGACTAACGAAGCAGGAATCCAAAGTATTGTGTTGGATACAAAAAGAAGTCAG
>NZ_CALFPF010000479.1 GCF_937919775.1 uncultured Gimesia sp. | reverse complement strand
GGTGGGGGGGGACTCTATCAATTTAATGGTCAGCTCACGATTACGAACTCCACTTTTAATGATAATAAAACAAATAGCAGTGTAGCAGATGGCGGTGGAATTTATGCTTACGCAACCACGACTTCCATTACCGGATCGACGTTTGATTTAAACCAGAGTGCCGGCTCGGGGGGCGGCTTGATTCAGCAAGAGGGTACCCTGTCTGTTCGCAACAGTACGTTTTCAGAAAATTCAGCTCTGTCTGGCAATGGCGGCGGAATTCATACCGGTGCAAATACCGTCACCGTTGTGAATTCGACGATTTCCGGAAATTCCGCCAGTCAGAATGGCGGGGGTATTTATTTTGCCGATCTGATCACATTTAGCAGTGGAACGATTCACTACAGCACCATCGCCAATAATCATGCCGACCTGGATGGAGGAGGACTCCATTCTCCTTTTAATGTCATCACGGTCAATAACACGATCATTGCCGACAACACCGCAGATGGTAGCGGAGCCGATGTTCTGGGTTATGTTGATGGCAGTTACAGCCTCATCGAAGACACGAACGGTGTGACCGTTCAGGGTACCAATTTCATCACAGGTCAGGACCCGGGTTTACTGCCTCTGGCCGACAACGGTGGTTTGACGCAAACACACGCACTCTCTTCCAGCAGCATCGCGATTGACGCCGGTAATCCGGCATTTGACCCCAACGCCTTTGATCCCGCCTTAGCTCTGGACCAGAGAGGTTCAGCTCGTGTTGCCGACGGGAACAACGATACAACGAGCAGGATTGACATCGGTGCCTACGAAGCCGAGTCCGTCCTGGGCAGTGTCGATCTGACAGTCAAATCGAAAGCGACGACAGTCGGCGCTTCAGGAAATGTCAGTTCCTTGCCTGCGAATGCAGATTTTCTTGATGAATGGAACCCGGTTATCGTCGAAATCTGGGTACGTGTCACCAACTCTTCTGAGAATGGAGTAACAGCAGCTTCAGTCGATTTTAACTTTGATGCACAGTATCTGCTGGTCAATTCCATTGAATACGGTCCCGGTTATACTGAAAATCAAACCGGCATTATCGATAATGAAGCCGGTACGATTACCGGTCTGGGAGCTGCCACCAGTCAAACCGATCATGGAGCCCAAACACTGGTCCTGCTGGCCCGCGTTCGATTATCTGTCAAACCTGTGACGTTAAATACCGACGGACATTATATCGAACCGGTTGGAAATCTGAACTTCCAAATTTCCAACAGTACGCTCTCTTCAGCGCTCGGCGATGTCACTGTCACTGAAGGAGCAGCAACCAGCCTGACACTAGTTCCCGCCTTATATGACCTGAATGATAATGGCGTGATCGACTTCAGAGATCTGCAGTTACTTGCTGCCGTTTACCTCCAAAAAACAAGTGATCTCAATGCCAGCGCGAATGTATGGGCCGCCGATTTCGATCGTTCGGGCAGAGTCGATTTTCATGACCTGATCCTGTTTGTTTCGAATTATCAGAAGGTTCAGGGGAGCGGTGCTTTCTTTAACTATCCCACAAATTTTGATCAAGTCTGGCAACAAAATAACTTAATCACATCGCTGATCAATTTAGCAGAAACGAATCCGGAGCCTCTCACCCAGGAGACAGTAGAACCCCTCCTCGCATCTGCCACGCAACAACTGGCTGAAGTTCACGGCGATTCCGTCTATGAACAACTCGCAGATGTGGAAATCCAAATCGTCGAACTTCCACAAAACCAGTTGGCCAAAGCAGACGCCGGGACCAACACAATCTATCTGGATGTGAACGCAGCAGGCTGGGGATGGTTTGTTGATCAGACTCCGCTTCTAAATGAAGAATTCAATAATACGACGGTTGCCGGAATTTTTGCCGCTGAGCTGTTCAGCGGGGCTGACGGAAAAATCGATCTCCTGACGGCCCTGATCCATGAATTAAATCATCTGCTGGGATACGAACATGATCCCCAAAACGCGTTCATGGAGCCTGATTTAAATCCCGGAGAACGAAAACTCCCCTCCTATGAGGAAACGGATGACTTCTTTGAAGACTATCTGGACCCTGAATTTCAGGGTATCAATTGAACATTACAATCAGGTACCACAACTTTTTTCCCATGAAAATACCCTTAAGGAATGTGAGAAGTTCGAGTCTCAGACGTCCACATGGTAACACTCAGACTCGGACTGGCCCGCAAAACCATTAGCAGCAACCTTTTTTCGGACG
>NZ_CALFPF010000478.1 GCF_937919775.1 uncultured Gimesia sp. | reverse complement strand
CGGAGTAGAGTTGTTTGATGTGGACTTCGGGATCGCCGGTGATCAGGCGGGAGCGGCGGGTTTTCCAGATGTAGTTCCAGCACCAGTCGAGCATGACTTTAAAGCGATTGCGAAAGCCGACCAGGAACATCACGTGCAAGATGTTCCAGGAGATCCAGCCCAGGATGCCGCCGTAATGGATTTTGCCGATCGCGGCGATGGCGTTGCCGCGGCCGATCATCGCCATCGAACCTTTATCGTGGTAGCTGAATTGGGGACGCTCCTGTGGTGCGTTGCCGGCGATTTCCGCTTTGATGATTTCTGCGACGAAGCGGCCGGTCTGAATCGCCCCTTGTGCAAGGCCGGGAACCGGTTTTCCCGTCGTGGCGTCAGTCGCGTGGGCGGCGTCTCCGACGACGAAAACTTCCGGATGATCGGGAATCGAGAGATCAGGCCCCACAACGATGCGGCTGCCCCGGTCGATTTCCGTTTTTAATGTTTTTGCCAGGTCCTGCCCCTGCACGCCGGCGGCCCAGAAGACGTTCTCCGCGGGAATGGTTTCCTCGCCGATCACAACCCCCTCTGCGGTGACATCCGTCACATGCACATTCAGGTGAATTTCGACGCCCATTTTTTCGAGCACCTTTTGCGCCATCGCACTCAGGTCTTCGGGCATCGGGCCCACGAGCCGCGAACCGCCGTCCACCAGAATCACGCGTGCCATTCCACTATGAATGTTACGAAATTCCCGGGGCAGCGTTTCGGACGCGACTTCTTTAACAGCGCCTGCCAGTTCTACGCCGGTCGGACCGCCGCCGACGATCACGAACGTCAATATTTTTTTACGTGCTTCTTCGTCGGCTTCCCACTCGGCTTCTTCGAAGGCCAGAAACAGACGCCTGCGGATTTCGAGCGCGTCATCAATCGACTTCAATCCGGGAGCGTGCGCCCGAAATTCATCATGGCCGAAATACGACTGCTGTGCGCCGGTGGCGATCACCAGATAATCGTAATCGAGTTCGCCACCATCGAACTGAACCATTTTTTTGTCAAAGTCAATCGCAGTGACTTCGCCCAGCGCGACATGCACGTTTTTCTGCTTCCACAGGATTTTACGAATCGGTGCGGCGATATTGGCCGGATCAAGCTCACCTGTTGCCACCTGATACAACAGCGGCTGGAACAGGTGGTAATTGTGTTTATCGACCAGATCAATTTCGACAGGGGCATCCTTTAAGGATTTGGCGACATTGATGCCTGCAAAACCTCCTCCGATAACGACAATCCTTGGCAAATTCGAAGAACGGTTCATAGTTTTGCAAATCCCTGAGTTAAGTTGTGGAACGCTGATGCACTTGCGATGTCGGCGGAAACCGGAATCCGACTTTAGTCAAAGACGTGGCCGTGTTCGTAGCGTTCGTCTTTGCCGGCTGCTTCCGTTAATGCGGCGACGTTGGATTTCGTGAAAAAACCTTCATAACCGTGACAGCGTTCCACATATTCTGAAATCAAAATGGAATAAGCGGAGTGTTTCGAAAAAATCTGTTTCAGGTTCGGTTCATCCAGACATTCGCCGACCACGTGCGCCAGAAACGGAATACCTTTCTGCATCAGTGTTTTCACGACATAATCCACATTTTTTTCGCCCCCCCGGTGATTGCCGTCGAGAACTTCATACGCCATATGATGCAGACGTCGTCCGTAGTTTCGCACAAAGTCTTCGGTCGGCATCGGCAGATTTTCGAAGGAATTCACGAAGGAAGGTGTATTGTTGGCGGTGAAAACTTTCGCGGGCGATTTTTTATCATCATCGACATAACCGTTCCGCGTCACGTTCGTCGAAGAATTCATGGATGCAATATTGTAGGCGCCCCAGAAATAATGATTCGACATCGTCAGAAATTCCAGGATCGCATCTTCGCGTTCGCCGGCCAGAATGCGGGTCGCCAGATGATCCAGGCCCAGCACCAGCGAACTCAGTTTCTGATCTTCGGCAAACTGCACGACCTGATTCAGTGAATCGACGACCGAGGCGTCCAGTTCGAAGGGGGTGCCTAACTGCAGCGCGTCGTAATCGTCAATTTCGACCTGCGTATATCCCACGCGATTATAGGTAAAGTCCGAAGGGAACGTGAAGGCAAAATGGGAATCCGTGAAAAACGGATTTTTGGTTTCATGATGGTAATTGAAGCGGATGTTATGCGATTCCAGCGTTTTCTGAGTTTCAACAACGTCTTTCGTACTGAAGATTTCCCCAATGTAACGTGCGTTGGGTTTCTGACTGGAAAGGGGATACAGCCGATTGAACATCGTGATTTCATCGGCGTAATCTTTTGCCAGCGGTTCCAGCATGATCAAACGCGGGAAGTCAGGCTGCGAAGTCAGCACGTATACATTATGTGTCTTATTCTTAAAAGCGGCAGAGAAACGGTAGGGGCTCATCAGATATAACTCGTGCAAGTAGAGCAGGGCGTCTCCCTGTTCCACCTGAATCACGACGGCCCGCATCTGTACCAGTAAATCTTCCAGGCCGCTGCTCTGGCGGCGTTCACAGATTTTCATCCGGTATTCATCAAAGAACTCTGAATTCTTTTTGTCGCCACCCGGTTGATATTCTAATGGATTGATACTCACTGGAGCCTCCCTTTTACCTAATATGCCTTGTGATTTCTGATCAGAATCGTGTGAAAGGAAATGCAGACGGGTCTGGAACTCCGCCCGACCGCCAACATATGCGTTATGTTACTGCATCGAAGATTTTTTGTAATGTTGGTTCCGCTTTCTTTTCCATTTTCGTAGCGCATTTTCAATGACGAATCATTAACAAAACAGACATCCTTCTGGAAAAGCAGATCGGTATGACGCAATTTCTGAATGACTTACTGTAGCTTGCCGGTTATGCTGGGATTACTGTATCAATTAGAGGCCTTGATGTGTAGAGGGGAAATGACGCCTGATGCCGCGATTTTATTTTATCAAATGGATTCCGATCCTTGCCGTTGCCTGCTTTGTCTTGCATAGGGGAGATTTCGCGGAACTATCACTGGCGCGGGCGGAACCGTCGCAGACGCCGAATATCGTGATGATTATCTCAGACGATCAGACCTATCGGGATTTCGGCTTCATGGGCAACCATGAGATTCAAACGCCGCACATTGATCGGCTGGCCCAACAGTCGGCTCGCTACGTGAATGGTTACCTGCCAACGAGTGTCTGCAGCCCGTCGCTGGCCACACTGCTGACGGGCCTGTATCCGCATCAGAGCGGCATTCACTATAATCATCCGCCGCCAGGCAATACTGCGTTGAACAAGATGGCGTCCCGCAAAGAATATGAAACCACCCGCAGCCAGGCCTTTCACCTGATTCAGAACGTGGATACGCTGCCCCGCCTTCTGGCGGCTCACGGATATCGGTGTCTGCAGACGGGCAAGTTCTGGGAAGGCCATTATCGCAATGCCGGTTTTACGGAAGGCATGACCATCTTCGAACCGGTGCCCGGTCAATCTTTCGGCGGCAACCGCAAACTGGCCAACGGCGAACTCGCCGCACATGGAAACGGGGACTGGGGCTTGAAAATCGGCCGCGAAACCATGCAGCCGATTTATGATTTCGTGCGCGACTGCAAAAAAAAAGAAACTCCCTGGCTGGTCTGGTATGCGCCGTACCTGCCGCATCAGCCACATGATTCGCCGCAGAAATATTTTGACCAGTATCGTAAAAACCCGCGCGTATCCGAACAGGAAATCGCCTATTATGCGAGTTGTTCTCAGTTCGATGATACCGTCGGCGATCTGATTCGGTTTGTCGAACGGGAGTCCGACGCGAAAAACACGCTGTTTTTATTCGTGATTGACAATGGCTGGACGCCGGGCACAAGACCGATGAAACCGCGGGAGAATTTTCATCACACGAAAGCGAGCAAACGTTCGCCCTTTGATGACGGGCTGCGTTCACCGATTCTGATTCGCTGGGACGGCGTGACGAAACCGGCAACACATACCGAACTTGTCAGCAGTATCGATATCGTGCCAACGCTGCTGCAGGCAGCCGGGCAGGGGGCCGCGGCGCAGAAGCTGCCGGGCGTGAACCTGCTCCCTTCCGCGACAGGGACAGCGGCGTTACCAAAAAACCGGGCCGTGTATGGCGAGATTTTTCCGGGAGATGCGAAAACACTGGGTCAACCGGAACGAGAAGTCGCCCATCGCTGGATTCGCAAAGGCAATCTCAAACTGATTACCGCGCACAACAAGAATGCGCAGGGCAAAACGTGGAACGATTATACGCGCGGCGATGTTTTATTCGATCTGGAAAACGATCCCGGCGAAACGAAAAATATCATTCACGAAGCCGACGCTGCCGAATCGCTGGCGGAACTGAGAACACTACTCGATGCGTGGTGGAATCCCCAGACATCTGACTGAAGCGTTCCCTCTGTTAAAGAATGCCGTACTTCGCAAAGGCTTCGGTGGCCGACATGCCGTTTTTGATGCTGTCGCGAAAGATATTTTCTTCGTGCACTTTGACCCAGGCCAGTTGAATCACTTCCGTTTCCACCGCTTGAGGAACAACGGCGATGCCATCCACGTCTGCGAAAACCAGATCGCCGGGTGAGAAAAGGACGCCGCCGATTTCCACCGGCACATCCACGTCGATAATTCGCTGGCGGTCTTTACTGTCATAGGGTGAGGTTCCGACGGCCCAGACCGGGAACTGCATGGTGCGCATCTGCCGGACATCGCGGACAGCACCATCGATAATCGCCCCCACACAACCCCGATGTTTGACGGCGGTCGAAAGCAGTTCGCCCCAGATGCCCGAACGCATCGAACCGCTGGCTGCTGCGATAATGACCTCATCGGCTTCGATCGAATCGACGGCCTGCAGTTCCAGCTCATAAGGGCGGGGATCAACGTGATACATGTCTGCCCAGAGACTGGTTTTGCAGCGTCCGACAACCACCGCTTCCACGGTCATCGGCAGCAGTTCTTTGCGCGGCGACTGATTCGTCAGGCCGATGGAATCGAGGGCATCGCAGATAATGGCGGAATGCAGAGACTCTCGCATCATGTCCAGGGTAATGGATTGCGGAAGGGGCTTGTTCATGTTTTGCTCGTATTCTGTTGCTGAATTAGTTTTGAAATCTGTCGGGCCGTGCGGACCACGGCTTTGATAAATCGTGGTAATGCTTTGGCGTCCGCGCGGGCCGTCGGTACACTCAGGCTGATCGCAGCAATGATTTCCTCGCCTTCATAAACGGGGGCACCAATGCAGGTCACGCCTACATCGTTCTGATCCTGTTCGACCGCGTAACCGTCCGCTTGCGCACGCTGATGGATTTTGCGGAGCTGTTTCTGATCGATTACGGTTTCCGTAGTCCGTGCGACGAGTCGGGTGCGTGCGAGGAGCGCGTCCCATTCCTTGTCACTCAGTTGCGCGGTGATGGCGCGTCCCAGTGAAGTCGAGTAAAACGGGTCGGTACTGTTCGGTTCCACAATCCGTCTCAGCGGGTGTGTACTTTCCAGCACACGCAGATAACGGACGTTGGTTCCCCGCAATACGCCGAGATTCACGGTTTCCCCGGTTTCTTCATGCAGAAGACGCAGACAGGGATCGGCGATTTCCGTCAGCCGATCATCGAGGGCCCCCAGCGCCAGTCGCCGCAACTTGGGCGTAATCTGATAGACGCCTTTCTCCACGCGGCTCACATAACCCAGCTCAAGCAGTTCTCCGAGGATGCGGTGCACGGTCGGTTTGTGGAAACCCAGTTCCTGAACGATCTCCAGCAACGGCAGCGCGTCCTTCGAAGCGGCCAGCACTTCGAGTACGTGAAAGGCTTTGCCTAATGATGTTGCTTCCAGTGTTGAAGACATTCAGAAATTGATCCACAATAGAGGGCTGACTCAACCTGATTTGCAAATGCTTGCAATCTTTGTATCGTTCCATTATAGTGAATGGACCGTTCCAGTATAAGATATAGCAAACTGTTTTTCAACCAGAATCGGAAAGACAGCCCGTCTGACCATTTTAAAGGGAGTCAGTGATGCGTGTCGGAATTATTTCCCTGCAACAGGAATCCAATACTTTCATCCAGTCGGCGACAACGCTGGCGGATTTCGAATACGATGTGCTGGCAACCGGCGATGAGATCTACCCGATCTTTAAAACTGCCGCGCACGAAATTGGAGGATTCTTCGCCGGACTGGCAGAGACCGAAATCGAAGCAGTGCCGATTTTTGTGGCCCGTGCTTTACCAGGAGGAACGATCACTGCCGAGACGGTAGAGACGCTGGTTCAGAAAATGTTGCAGGAACTGCAGCAGGCGGGACCATTGGATGGATTACTGGTGGCCCCGCATGGTGCGGGCGTCAGTGAAAACGAGCGTGATCTGGATGGGTACTGGTTGAAGCTGGTCCGTCAGCAGGTGGGAGCAGAACTGCCTATTGTCTGCACGCTGGATGCGCATGCGAATGTTTCTCAAACGATGATTGATGCCTGCGATGCGACGATTGTGTATCGGACGAACCCGCACATTGATCAGAAGGACCGGGGCATGGAAGCGGCTCGTCTCATGCAGCGGATTCTGAAAGGTGAAGTGAAACCGACGCAAGCCGCCTGTTTTGTGCCGGTAGCGATTAATATTGAACGGCAACACACAACTTCGGAACCATGCGCCTCATTA
>NZ_CALFPF010000477.1 GCF_937919775.1 uncultured Gimesia sp. | reverse complement strand
GCCCACCTCGATGAACTGAGCCACCGAATGATTAAGTGCTTTTATAAACTTACACTGTGCACTGTCTTACTTTTCACAGGATTTAGTGCATATTGTGAGAACAGTACCGCTTCCGACATACGGAACACGCCCCTGGTTCGCGCTATTGAACGTGCTAAAACCTCTGTGGTGAATATCCACAGCGAGAAAACAGCGCGCACAGACGACTCACTGTTCGGTTCCGGAAAGAACCGGAAAGTCAACGGGATGGGTACGGGTATTGTCGTTGACCCCAGAGGTTATATCGTTACCAATCATCACGTCATTGACGGGGTTGATTCCCTGCGTGTGACGATGCTGGATGGCAGCACGTATAATGCGCGAGTGATTTCATCCAACCAGAGCGAAGATCTGGCGATTATCAAAATCGATGCGACTAAAAAACTGACCGTAATGCCTCCGGGAACTTCTTCCGATCTGATGCTGGGAGAAACCGTCATTGCTGTCGGAAATGCGTTCGGCTACGAACATACTGTCACGTCCGGCATTGTCAGCTCGCTGTCGCGGGATGTGGAAGTCAATGAAAAGCAATCATACAAAAATTTAATTCAGACGGATGCCAGCATCAATCCTGGCAACAGTGGTGGTCCACTCCTGAATCTTGATGGCGAAGTCGTCGGGATTAACGTTGCCATTCGTGCCGGTGCTCAGAGAATCGGTTTTGCCATTCCCATTGACGATGCACGAAAAATCATCGCCGACCTGATCAGCACCGAGTTGCTCGATCACACTTATCACGGAATTCTGGCCAATGACATCAAACAGGGCGACAAGCAGATGCTGGTGCTCAACACGCCCGTTGAGAATAGTCCTGCAGAAAAATCGGGACTCAAGAAAGACGATATCGTCATGAAGGCCGGGTCCGTCAACGTAGTAGACCGCGCCGACCTGGAACGTGCATTAATGGGACACAAGGCAGGGGATACCGTCGACCTGCTCATTCGTCGCGAAGAAAAAACACAAACCGTACAGATCACACTGGCTGACGTTACGAGTGTTGCCCGCACCACCGAGCCTGTCAGTGCCCCGATTGTGCGAGCACAGAACAACGAAATTTCCAATGATCCGACCCTCGAAAAAACATGGGAACTGCTGGGCATTCGAATTTCGAAACTTCCGGATTCACAGAAGCATCTGATCAATTCCCGTTACGAAGGCGGCATGCTGATCGAAGAAGTTCGTCCGCAGAGCCCTGCAGCTCAGAACGGTATGCGAAGAGGCGATATTCTGGTCGGGCTGCATATCTGGGAAACAGTGAACCTCAGCAACGTCTCCTACGTTCTGAGTAACTCAAAACTTTCCACATTTAACCCGCTGAAGTTTTACATCCTTCGCAAAAATGAAACGCTATACGGTCATCTGCCGCTGAACATCACCAGCAGATAATCGCTTTCATTTCTGATCCATCATTCAGTTCATTCAAATCCATCCAGCCTGACACATTGCTCTCAAGCGTGTGTCGGGCTTTTTTTGTAGCGACACCTCTTCGAAATCGGACGTGCGGGAAAACCTCGCCCCCTGTCCCTCGCGAAAGATTCAACCGACCTGTTATGATAATGTGCTGTCGTATTGGTCATCACCAAAACGTGTCATTCTCTATCTTCCAGTGATTTATCATAAACCAGTATGGCTGCCTCATTTCACGAATTTGATCTCATTCACTGGATTCATAAGCAATGCCCCGCTTCACAGGCGGGACTCGTCGGCATCGGCGATGATACGGCCATTCTGCAACCGCCCGCAAACCGGGAACTGCTTTTAGCGACCGACATGCTGATGGAGGGAACTCATTTTACGTTCCCGCCTGCCACTCCCGAACTCGCCGGTCGTAAAGCATTGGCCGTCAATTTAAGTGACGTAGCCGCGATGGCAGGTGTGCCTCATTCTTGTCTCGTCAGCCTGGCGTTACCGCGATCACGGGGACCGGAATTTGCCAGAGCGGTCATGCAGGGTATCATCGATCTGGCTGCAGAATTTCAAATGCAGATCATCGGCGGCGATACCAATAGCTGGGATGGTCCGCTGGTCATCAATGTCGCCATTATCGGAACCGCGCCTCAATCCCGGTCAGTAAAACGTTCCGGCGCGACTCCCGGCGACTGGATTTTCGTGACCGGCGAATTAGGCGGCAGTCTTGCTGCCCACCACCTCACGTTTACTCCCCGCGTCAACGAGGCGGCCACGCTCACTAAAACCGTGACCATCAAATCCATGATCGATATCAGTGACGGCCTGGCATCGGACCTGCTGCATATTCTTGACGAATCGAACGTCGGCGCTCTGATCAATGCAACACAGATTCCCATTAGCGAAAGAGTGCCTGTGAGCGAATCAGCTGCAGCGCGTCTGCAACATGCTTTGTCGGACGGAGAGGATTTCGAACTATTGTTTACGGTTTCACCGGAAGAGGGGAAACGGCTGCTTACAGATAATCCGCTGGACATCAGGCTGACACATCTCGGCGAAATCACGACCGAGCAGGGGGCCTTGCTGCGACACGCCGATGGTTCACTCACCCCCGTCGAGAGCACTGGCTGGAAACATCAGCTGTAAAACACGACCAGAGAAAAGAGCAGGGGACAGTCAGCCGTTAATACTCGCGTCGCTGGCGTGAGGAAGGAATATTCATCGCCTTGCGGTATTTGGTGACCGTTCTACGAGCCAGATTGTACCCTTCTTTGCAGAGTTCTTCCACAAGTGCATCATCGCTTAAGGGCTTGTTCTTGTCTTCCGCATCAATGATCTCTTTCATCTTCAGACGAATAATCCCCCAGGCAACATCTTCTCCTTCAGAGGTTTTAGTTCCCCCTCCAAAGAATCGTTTGAGCGGATAAAGGCCTCGCGGGGTCTGAATCCATTTGTCATCGACGGCCCGGGAAACGGTTGTCACATGCACGCCTACCACGTCTGCAATCTGCTGCATTTTCAAAGGAACGATGTGCTCAGGACCGTTATCCAGGAACTCGGTCTGGAAATCGACAATCGCCTGCGCGACGCGTTTCAAAGTGCTCTGCCGCTGTTCGATCGCTTCAATTAACCACTTCGCAGAGTCAATTTTTTTCTTAATGTATTCTTTGGTCTGATCGTCGGTCTTATTACGCAGTAACTCTGCATACCGCCGACTGATTCTCAAAGGAGGCGTATATTCGTTTTCCAGCTCGATGACATACTTGCCTTTTTCATCAAGTTTGACAAATACATCCGGCGTCACGCGCAGCACCGGTTCCGATTCAAATCCCCGTCCGGGAAACGGATCAAGATAACGCAGATAGGACATCGCGTTTTTGATAGTATCAATCGAATAGCCGGTTTTACGCTGAATGACCGGCAGACGATTCTGACCCAGATCGTCCAGGTGAGAAGAAATCAGCGTCACCAGCATCTCGCGATAAGGGGCATCGGGTTTCAACTGCAACAACAGACACTCTCTGAGATCTCTGGCACCGACGCCGGGAGGATCGCATTTTTGAATCAGTTGCAATGCGTATTCCGCTTCTTCCTGTGAGATGGGTTTCCCGTAGACCTGCATAATTTCGCCCAGGGAACTTTGCAGCCGACCGTTGTGATCGAGATTCTGAATCAGGTACTCGCCAAACTCTCTCACTTCCGGAGAGCAGCTGAAGTAATGAAACTGTTCGAGCAGATAATCGTTCAGGGTCTGCTGACGTTCTGTGATATTCGCAACAGCGTCATTACTGCGATCCATATCATCACTGATGCGGTTCGACGAGGGCTTCGTAGCAGAAGTCACATTGTCTTCCGGCCACTGTTCCGCCATCTCCAGCAGACGTTCAAAGTCCGATTCGTTATTTTTATCGCTCCCGGCATCGATTTCTCTTCCATCGATCTCGGGGTTATTCGAATCCGAATTTGCCTGATCGCGCATCTGATCGAGTTCGGTATCGGGAGTGTTCTCGTCTCCACTCTCACGTTCCAGGCAGACATTCTCGGCCAGCTCCTGCTCAATCCGTTCTTCCAGCGCCTGCAAGGGTAGCTGCAAGATCTCCATTGACTGGATCATTCTGGGAGCCAGCTTCATTTGCTGGCCCATTTTCATTTGTTGTGAAATATTCAGATGCATGTATTATCCGAATTCTTACTCTCGCTGGTTGTCATACAAAATTGAAAACAAATGAAACTGAGTTTTTTTAAAATCTCTGTCGTCCGTGTAACGCGTCAGATAACATTTCTTTGTTAGCAAACTCTAGCACACTCCCTGAGGCAATCCCCCGTGCCAGTCTGGTAATTTCCACATTTTCGTTTTCGAGCAGGTTTGAGATATACAGGGCCGTCCCGTCTCCTTCGAGCGTGGGGTTGGTTGCCATGATAATCTCAGTCACGCCATCCTGTTTCACGCGACGAATCAACGCATCAATCGTAAGATTGTCCGGGCCAATGCCTTCCAGCGGGGAAATCCGACCTCGTAAAACGTGATACACGCCCTGAAACGAACTGGCTGCCTCCAGCGAAACCACATCGCGCGGCTGTTCGACGACACACACCAGTTTTTTGTCACGCCGGGAATCCGAACAGATACTGCAGAGTTCCGTTTCCGTCAGATTAAAACAGACAGAGCAGGGACGTACCGACTGCTTGACGGCCAGGATCGCGTTCGCCAACTGCTGCGCATCCCTCTCCGGGATTGCTAAGATGTAATGCGCGAGCCGTTCCGCAGACTTGCGGCCAATGCCGGGCAGTGTGGCAAACTGATCAATCAGGTGACCTACACTCGAACCATAAGGATGAGACTGGCTCTCTCTTCCACGCATCGACATAAAACTGACTCTTTTAAATCTGAAGAACTGCGAACTGTTACCAGGAAATGGATCAGAATACCATCACAAGATAGAAACCGTATTACGCACTCGGATTGAATTTGGACATCGCCTCTTCCAGACCGGGAATATTTAACCCTCCCGTCAACTGAGCCATCTCTCCAGCAGCACCTTCACGCGCTTTGTCCAATGCCTGATTGGCTGCCGCAGCCAGAAGATCTTCGAGCATCTCCTTGTCGCCACTGTCGAGCAGTGTCTGATCTATTTTTATCCCCAGAATTTTCTGCTGGCCGTTGGCTTCCGCAGTAACCATCCCGCCACCGGCTGAACCTTCAAATCGAAGCTTGCCCAGTTTTTCCTGCATTTCCTGCATGCGTCCCTGCATCTCTGAAAACTGCTTCATCATGCCGGCGATATTTCCCAGTCCTTTGAACATGGTCACGAATCCTCTTTTTTGTCTTCAACTTGCCTGTTTAAAACATCGACTCTCACACTCTGGGCATTAAAAACCGACAGTGCTTCCTGTAAAAAAACGTCTGAGGCCGGCGCCAAATCCCGCTGCTCAGCTCGCTTTTGAGCCATCGATGGTTTGCCTTGTTTCTCTTCAATCTCTGCTGACGATGTTGCGGGCTCCCGTAAAATAAACCGGATTTTAACCCGCTCCCCCGTCAGTTTTTCCAGCGAACGCTCGAGCCGATTCAGCATTTCGGGCCGCTCGCAGTATTGCTTTGCAAAATTATAGCTCTTGGAGAATACTAAATCCAGTTGTTTCGGCCCAGAAATTGCTATTGACTCCACTCCCTTCAAAGAGT
>NZ_CALFPF010000476.1 GCF_937919775.1 uncultured Gimesia sp. | reverse complement strand
GCGGGTGCTCTCTGCCCGATTGTTTGGCGTCAGAAAATCAACGGGCGGTAAATGGGAAGGTCTTTATCTGGGTTCCAACGCAGCCGGACAGTGGAAGCTGATGAGTAAGACCAGAGGCAAGCTGGTTGCGGGAGAGAGCATCGAACTGCAGCCCGCTCATCAACGTTCAGAAGTGCGACAGGTCTCGTTACAACTGCAGTCTAAGGACTCGGAAGGTTACTGGACCGCTATAGTCCAGTCCGATGAAGACCATCACAGGCTGCTTGCGTTCTTCGGGACAATACCACTCCCCCCTTACATGCGACGGGAACTGGCAACGGAAGAAGACTGGGAACGTTACCAAACCGTGTATGCCAACCAGCCTGGTGCCGTCGCAGCGCCGACTGCCGGTCTTCACTTTACCCCCGAACTATTAGACCGCTGCACGCAAACAGGTATCGGCATTGCGAAAGTCACGCTGCACGTCGGCATCGGAACATTCAAACCGATCTCCGCGCAAACGCTTGAGGAACACAAGATGCATTCCGAATGGTGTGAACTCTCGGCAGACTCTGCTTCACTGTTAAATGCCACCCGAGAAAAGGGGGGCAGGATTGTTTGTGTAGGCACTACCAGCGTCCGTACGCTGGAATCGGTGGCGAAACAAGGCCCCCTCAAAGCCTGGAGCGGAGAGACCGACATCTTCATTTATCCCCCCTACCAGTTTCAAGCCGTCGATTGCCTGTTGACCAATTTCCATTTACCGAAATCTACCTTGTTGGTACTGGTCAGTGCGTTTGCCGGCACAGAATTCATTCGCGAAGCCTACGAAAAAGCTGTAGAAGCGAATTACCGCTTCTACAGCTATGGTGACGCCATGTTAATTTTGTAGCAGCAAATGAATTACTGCGGTTTGGCAATTTCCTTGGGAACCTGTCCGCTCAGATAACGCCAGTTCTTAATGAACGAAATCAAATCGGCCATCTGTTGGGGATCGATCGTCTTCTCCAATCCCACGGGCATCAAAGAAACCCCATTGGATTTCATTTCTTCAATTTCTTCTTTAAGAACGACAATGGTTTTCCCTTCCGGCTGGGTTAATGTTATTGAAGCACCACTGTCGGAAGAAATAATCCCGGTGTGAACCACGCCATCGATGGTGATGACCGTGTAGCTGAAGAAATTCGCATCGATGGCCCGGTTGGGATCGAGAATATTCGTCAGTAAATACTCGGGCGTTTTTGTGCGGGAATCGCCAATATCAGGGGCAACATTCACGCCAATGTCACCGATCTTGTGACACGTGACACAGTTCTTGACGAAGACCTGCTTCCCGTGCAGCGGATTGGCTTTCAACTGCAGCGATTTCTGATACTCGGCGAGAACTTTTTGACGATCTGCAGGAATGGCAGCAGCGAATAATGCAGCAGCCCGCTTTTTAATTGCTGCATCCCGGTGACGCTGTAACTGGGTCGAACGGGAAGGCCCGAGTTCTGAGATTTTAATCTGATCCTGTTCTATCGCATCCAGCAACAGACTGGTCCGATTCAGATTGGACAGCATCGCATCCAGAATCGCCAGTCGCATGCCGGGGGTCTGCTTGGCAAATCCCTTCATCAAAACAGCGCCAATCTGATCATCAGCATACGCGCTGATGGCTTCAATCGCCGCAATTTTTACCGCCTGTGAAGATTTCCCCTCAATCAACGAGAGGAGTGTCTTACCACTGACTTCAAAACCGACAAACCTTAAGACGCCGATCGCACTCAATTTTTGAGCCAGCGGCGTTTTGGGATCGGCGGCCGCAGCGACAATCTTCTCGTAGAACGATTTCAACTTTTCCTGATCAGCGGCAGACAACTCTGTTTGATACTGCGAGATTGCTTTACCGCGGCGTCTGAGACTGTTTCCTAATCCATCGAAACCGGCAATCTGCAGCTCCAGACTCTGATCGGAATCCAGACCGGCGATCAAGGAGAGTGCTTCCTGAATTTCTTCCGCATTAAGGCGAGGACCAATGACGGCTGTCATTTCTCCCACCGCTTCGGTCAATGCTGACTGATCGGATGGTTTCGTACCTGCTGCCTTGAGTTGATCAAGAAATGATTTGAAGATCGCCACTGTCTGATCAGGGGCTGAGGAGAGCACAGCGGCACGCGTCCAGGAATCATCGGCCCCCTTGAGCATCAGGCTGGCCAGTTGATCTACCATCGATGAGACATCCTTCGCTTCTCCCAGACTGATTGCCAGCTGAAATCGGAGTCGGGCATCGGCAGAGTCAACAAGTGAAAGCACCTGTTTATGTAGCGCCGCATTTTTCGACAAACGTGGTTCGCTCAAACGAACGGCCTGTTCTTTGACCCGTTGTGATGAATCTTTCAACCCGGTTTCCAGAACCGAGTCGCTTAATTTCCCGAGCCCTTCTAATGCCCACAACGCGTGAATGCGGGCCTGTTCAATTTTTCCACTGGAAACCAGTTGCTCCAACTGAGCTTGTATCGAGGAATCCTGTCGTTCAAAAATCAAACGCGCCGCGGTTTCCCGCTGCCAGGCATTTTCTGAGGACAATGCTGCAACCAGTTGTTCCGGGGTCGCATTTTTTAATGAAGTATAGACATTTTCATCAATTTTAGCGCCCTTGGGAACAATACGATAAATTCGCCCGCGATCAATGCCGTCATTCAGGTCAGAGCGTTCTTTTAATTCCTCAGGCATGAACTGCGGATGCTCGATCACCGCGCGATACATGTCACACAGATACAAGGCCCCGTCGGGACCATTGGCCAGATTCACAGGGCGGAACCATTCATCGCGGCTGGCAATAAACTCCACCTGATCTCGTCCATATTTTGAATCGTATGTTGCTCCCAGAGGAGTCAGCACATCGCGGTGAACCAGATTCGCTGTCGGCTCACAGGTAAAACTGTTTCCATAAAAGCCTTGGGGAAACAGGCCTCCCCGATAAATGGTCACACCACAGGCGGCAGTGAATTGCCCGGCATGCAGGGTCGATGTTGTCCAGGTCCGGCTGATGGCATAGACCCGGGAATCTTCCCCATCCGGAGAGACATCGTGAT
>NZ_CALFPF010000475.1 GCF_937919775.1 uncultured Gimesia sp. | reverse complement strand
GACCTCCTTGAAGCAAATACAGGGATCGAGATTGGCCGCCTGACGCGCGGGAAAATAACTGGCGATCAATGTGACGAGTACTGCCGTCGCTGAGGCCAGCAGCGCCAGACTGGGAATTGGCAGCACCGAAACGTCTGCAAACGCGGGCCCGAGGAACATGGCGAGCACACTGCCCACGATATAACCTGCCAGTCCACCTGCCAGACCAAGCAGGACCGCCTTCGCCAGGAAGAGCTGCGTGACGAAGCGGGGAGTTGCCCCCAGCGCCATTAACGTGCCGATTTCCCGACGACGTTCGATCACATTCGCAAAACTGGCGCTGGCCATACTCGCGCCGCCGACCGCGACCAGAATTGCCAGGAACAGATACGACAGATTGGTCATCATCCGGTTGATCGAAATCTGCGTCTGCACCACATTCGCAATCGTGACCACCTTGGTGCCGGGCAGCATCGTTTCCAGCTTACCTACCAGACCGTTGGCGACATCTTCACAACAACCCACGACCTCAATGATGTTGACAACCTCACCCGATTTCGAGAGCCGCTGCACCGTATGCAAATGCGCAAACACGCGTCCGTCATCGACGGTTCCGGTCGCAGGCAGTGTAGTCAGCACAGCGAATTTCTCCCCCAGCAGTTCTAAGGAATCGCCGGGTTTCAGACCATTCGCGGCGGCGTAGTCGGCGCCGAGAATGACTTCGCTTTCGCCCAGATCCTGCAATGAACGCCGTTCCGCCAATGCTTCCGGTGCATCCGATTTCTCATCAGCAACGTTGATCTTCGCTTTGCAGCCATCGTGTTTCTTGAAGAGCATGCCCCCCTGCCACGATGCCATTTTCTGGATCTCGGCTTGAGGAAGAATGCCCGTCAGAATCACTTTCCGCCCGTCGACCGTGGTCGGCACGCAGAGCTTGGGGGAGATGGCTTCGACGCCCGTTAAACCGGACAGCGCCAGCTCAGCGACATGCTCTTCCGGAATGGTTTCGGCGTGCATGTCTGCGGAATAATAATCCTGCAGCGTCACCCCTTTTGGTAAGATCAGCACGTTCGCGCCGAGCTTATCCAGCTTGCCGGCGACTTCTTTTTCCGAGAAAATCGTCACGTTGCGAATGGCCACCAAAGCGGTCACACTCAACACGATTGCCAGTAGGCTGGCAATCATCGCGGTGGGACGTTCCCGCAGTTCCTTCCATATGATTGATCTCATGGTCATGAGAGAATCCTCCTTATCTGGTGTGAATTGATATTTGCCGTGTCTTATTCTTTACAGTGTTTGCAGCCATCGACGCCGCAACTCTTACCGGCTTTCTTCAATTCCGCAATCAACTGTTCCTGGGTCACACTGCCATTGAACTTGCCGACCATCACACCGGGAGGCGCCATGAATACGACAGTCGTCTGATCGTTCTGCGGTGCCACTTCCAGTTCCTGCAGGAATGAAGTCTCTGCTGACTCGCCTGCTGAGACGGAAACGACTTCGACGACATCCTTATAACAGGGGATCGCTTTAAAATTCTGCACGCCTTGTGGCATTCCCGATTTTGCGCCCGGGTTTACGCACAACAGAACCATTTTGCGGCTCTGCAATGTCAGCATGCAACGCGACTTGGCCGGTGAGACGAACGACTGCTGAATGTAGTCGGCGTTGATCTGTTTCACGAACGATCCGGTGATCGCG
The DNA here is from genome assembly GCF_937919775.1 of uncultured Gimesia sp. Lineage (GTDB taxonomy): Bacteria > Planctomycetota > Planctomycetia > Planctomycetales > Planctomycetaceae > Gimesia. The sequence goes on along the minus strand of NZ_CALFPF010000475.1, from coordinate 2,102 downwards.
CCGTTTGGTGCGATCGCCAGTGTCAAAGGCATCGGTGCCCGCGACACGCCGTATTCTTTGACCAGATTTTCTTCAGCAGGATCGTTGGTGTTGACGGCGACAAAAGTAGTCGTGTCTGTTTTGCCTGCCAGATTCTGTTGCAGATTGTTCCACATTGCTTTTGTCGCGTCGTCCTGATCCTTCCAGAACATGATGAACGTATATTTGTTCTGCTTCGACGCGGCAGCCCGAGATGTTTCGACCTTACTGAGCGAGGCAACCCGCTGAACTTCCTGCGCGGTGCCAACAGTGGTGCCTGTGATAACAATGGCACCAACGATTAAAAGTGCCCATCCTTTTCGCTGGAATGAACCTGTTTTTGAAAGCATGACCATGAAACGTGACTCCTTTATTTTTGTATGAATGAATTGTATTTTTTTCAATGTGTGATTCTGAGGACGAGTCACTTACGGGACCGTGGCGGCCCGTGATAACTGATTGTGGTCGTTCCTCTTCGTCGGGTTTACGCGAAAAATGCCTTGTTTACCTGATTCGTAACAACGTTAAAATCAGACCATCTTCCCCAGCGTCCGAGTCGACAGAATACAAATCTGTGGAACCGGTATCTCAATGCAATCTGCATACCAACAGAGAAAACAGGGGAGTGAAAAGCGGTTTCTGACGTAAGCCGGTCAGACAACGGATGAGCGCGTCCCAAAAGAAAATTCTATAGGCGCAACGGTACCGCAATCGGCAGGTTGGCAGAATCAGCGCCACTGTTTTTCGCGGCTGCAGTGAACGCTGTGAGACAACAGGGATCAACGACGACACTCAGTGGCACCGTGATGCCACGCAGGTGAACCGCGGGCGTTGTCTGGGCAAATACGATCTCGGAAGCATGACAGATACAGGGGCAATTGTGATGTTCATCGTGCCGTTGTGTCAGATGCGTTTCTGGCGCCGGTCGCGATTGTGAACAGCGACAGCAGCAGGCGGGAGCCGAAACAGACGCTTCCGTTTCACTGTGTTCGACTTCACCCGTCGCGGCGAATCCATGCGCCCAGCAGACAGGGCATGGCTGCAGCAGCAGGGCGATCAAAAACAGGCGAATCAGTTTCATCTGAATCTCAAACTCAATCCGTGATGACAATAGGTGACGGTGGGCTTTCGTAATTTTCCAAAGATCTTTCTCCGGAAAGTGTGATCAAACTGACCACAAAACGAATCGGAATGTTTTCCTTTTTATCGTCCTGCAAACTTCAACGGCTTTACAGCAACTCGGCATTTGATGTGTTCATTTACCGTTCCTGACAGAGCCGGTATTATGTTTTTTTACTGACACAGTGCCAATTATGCCCGTTTATTTCACCTAAATGCCCCAGAGTCTAAGATTCTGTTTTGGGCCTGAATCGGAATGCCAATTCGTGAGACTTGTGTATGATGGAAGTTGAGCCGCCTTGCCGGACGTCTGGCGCATTGAAATCACTCCCCGCAGAAAGGTTCTGTTGAATGTCAAACATGCTGGCACTGGAATTTGAATCCGCGTGCTCCATCCGGCGGGAAAGCGAAGGGCTTACCGAACCTTCCGGGCTGGCGTTGGCTCCCGATGGTTCGCTCTGGACAGTCTGTGATGAAAGCCGTCGGCTGTTTCGTATCAGCACGGAAGGGGAACCGTTGTCGACGCTGGAGATCGACAACCGGGGTCTGGAAGGGATCACCTTCGATGCGGAGGGGCGCGTCTGTGTGGTGGATGAAGATGCCAGCAAGATCATCGTCTATGATCCGCAGACCGGAGCTCAAATTGCGGCGCGCAAGCTGAAAGACCTGGAAGGATTTTGCGCCATCGCCGAGTACTTCGAAGCCGTCGAGAACAAAGGGCTGGAGGGCATCACCTTTGATCCGCTGCGTTCTGAGATCTTGCTGCTCAAGCAGGCGAACCCGGGCCTGCTGATTGCAATCACTGCCCGACTGGACCGGATCACGGCCGTTGATCATCTGGATGAACGAAACGGATTCGCCGCTAACAAGCTTGATGCGGAACAGCTTAATTTTTCAGGCATGTGTTACGATGCGGCCCGCGATCTGTTCTGGATCTTGAATGACAAAGCAGAATGCGTTTATAC
>NZ_CALFPF010000474.1 GCF_937919775.1 uncultured Gimesia sp. | reverse complement strand
GACCCTTTCTGCAGCGGATCTCTGAATTTCCGGCAGAGGAGCGGAATAATGAGAGTGCCAGGAATCGAAATTCAGTATGCGAATATTCGTGAGGATCTGAATGCCGATTACCGTTAACAACAACAGCCCTCCGGTCCAGATGGTTAATTGTGCGATATATTTCTGATTCGGCTGCTTCTTTCTGAGAATGAAAATCACGCTGACTATCATCGCCACCCAGACAATTTCATAAACGATAATCACAGGGTCAAAAAATGAAATGGATTGAGCGCCTTTGCGAACATAAACTCCCAACCCGATCCCGATTCCCATGCCGACGGTTAACAGCGGCGCAGAAATCATTAATGCCCAGCGATTCAAACGTGCCAGTTTCGCCAGGCTGGGCAGGTTAAAGCCTTCGGTAAAATTCTGTTTCTGCTTCAGTCGACGGTGCTGAATCAGATACATCAAACTGGTGACAAAACTGAGTGCAATTCCCACGCCTCCCAGCACCAGCAGTGAGGCATGCAGCAGTGCCCACGAACGGATTGCCGGCTGAACCAGCGAATTGGGGACGGTATCAACAAAGTAAGATGAAACGACCAGAGCCAGGACCAGTGGAAACAGGAACAAACCAATCGAAAGCTCTGCATCGATCAGGTTGATAAAGAGAAAAATCGCCACCAGCAGCCACGAAAATACAATCAACCAGTCATGTGATGAACTCAATAAAGGAGGGAGCTCTGTTAGCCTGGCGCGAGTGAAAAGGTAAGCGGTTTGTGCCACCAGTCCCGCAAGGGAAAAGAGAAAGATCAGTGGTCGAATGAACCTGTCTTTATTGCGCAGGAACCGGGCCAGCTCTAAACCGAGCGCTACCAGATAACTGGCCATGAAACAGAAAACAGTCACATTCGATAACATGCGTGATACTTTGTTTAATATGAGAGAAATAAAGGGAGGGCTCTCAATGTCACTGCGGAGAATCAGAACGACTCTCTATTATAGGGTTGTTCAGCAAGTGAAGGGCAAGTCATCTTGCTTCAGATTCCAATTCGTACTCTGATATTTTTTTATGCAGCGTATTACGGTTGATTCCCAATCGCGTGGCTGTCTTAGTTTGAACCCCCTGGCAAGACCGCAAAACCTGCAAAATCAGCTCTTTTTCCACCTGTGACACAATCTGTGTATGCACATCAGTAGATTCTTCACCAACACGGTGCAATTCCATAGCCACCAGTTCGCGACAGAGCGTCTCCGGATCCAGTGTTTTGGAAGGCAGTGATCGAGGAACGGATTTACCTGTGACATGCCCGGGCAATAGATCAAGCGAGGGGCCCTCCGGGCCGGACAGCACAATCAATCGCTCGACATAATTCTGCAGTTCTCTGACATTTCCAGGCCAGGCGTAATTCTTGAAGGTCGATAAAACTTCATCCGAAAAATGAGGCAGCGGAATCTGCTCCGCAGCAGAAAACTGCTTTGCAAAAAAGTGGATTAAGTCTGGAATATCCTCTGCTCGATCACGCAAGGGGGGCAGATCGACCGGTATCACATTCAACCGATAATACAAGTCTTCGCGGAATCGACCGGCTTCAATTTCATCCAGCAGATTGCGATTCGTCGCTGCGACAATGCGGCAGTCGACCTGAATCGAACGTGTGTCCCCCACCCGTTCGAACTCGTGTTCCTGCAAAACACGCAATAACTTCACCTGCAGCGTGAAACTGACCGAATTGATTTCATCCAGAAAAATCGTGCCGCCATGTGCCGCTTCAAAACGACCTGTCCGATTCTCGACTGCACTTGTAAACGCTCCCTTAATATGCCCGAAGAGTTCGCTTTCCAGCAGGCTTTCACTTAACGCGCCACAATTCACACGAATAAAAGGGCCTGTGGCGCGGGGACTGAGTTCATGGATGGCGCGAGCAATCAACTCTTTACCAGTCCCGGTTTCACCAGTCAATAAGACTGTTGATGACGTGCCGGCAGCACGACGAGTCAGGCGATATACGTTCCGCATGGCCAGACTGTCTCCGACCATATCTTTTAAAATAGGGCGATCGTCTTCCATTCTTTCTATCGAAGTATCCTGTTTATTCGCAGGGAAAATTGACATTGTCGTCACTCAATCGAGTAAGTATCTGAGTCATCGAGTCTTTCAGACCGGCTGCTTTTTCCGAAAGATTGTTAAGTCCCTGCTCATTCAGCATGAAAAAATTGCACCTACATGCACAAAAAGATGGCGAACGCACTCATATAATATTCAGTCTTGTGAGACGAAGGAAGTGGTAGACTTATAATTTTTGAGAAACAATGACCATTGCCTAATTTATTCGTAACAGCTGGCGCGAACTGCAAAATAAATCGGCACAACAGCTCATATTAGAGGCTTTCTTTCTACT
>NZ_CALFPF010000473.1 GCF_937919775.1 uncultured Gimesia sp. | reverse complement strand
CGGAGTAATACTTAAGTATGTTTCCATTTCCATGCATTGTCAAACTATACACTTAAGTTGAATCAACAATACATCTTAGTGCAACAACAACCATTTATATACATTTAATTACTAAATCTTATAATCATACGGTGTTTTCCTCCATAAAATCGCGTCCGTAACGCAACTCCCGCAGATCGTACGCTGTTGTTTCGCCTGCCTTCAGTGAGAAATCGCCAAATGGGCGCCCCTTTTTTCCCTGATCAATCCCAACAAGGCGTGACCATACGACCACACTCTGTGGTGATCCTCAATTTTCTTCATCCCTCTGAAACCTCTGCGTAAAAAAATTGGTATATTTAACTGAAGGACCTGAGGTATTGATTTTGATTTTATGAACGCAGTCTCGAAAACAGCCGGAAAAGTTTCTCCTGCCATTGACGGCTGCAAAGCATGACGAAAACGGGATTACTCCGTGAATGAAGAAGATGCGGCGCAAGTCCGAAGTTGCCTGGATGGTAATACGGAGGAGATGCGCGCATTTGTGGCACGGTTTCAAAGTTCGATTTTTGGACTCTGTTTCCGGATGCTGGGGCATCGACAAGACGCCGAGGATGTGGCACAGGAGGTCTTTGTTCGTGCCTTTCGCAGCCTTCATCAATGGGATCCCACCCGAACATTAAAGCCCTGGTTATTGACGATCGCCGCCAATCGATGCAGAACATTTCTGAGCAAACGGTCGAAGCGCCCCGTTCCCGCAGAGTTCGCCTCCGAGCTGGCAGTCAGTCAATCACCAGAACAACTACAGGACCTGAGTGAAGAACTACAGAAAGCCATCAATCTGTTGCGTGAAGATCATCGGACGTGTTTTATTTTATTTCATCAGGAAAATATGAGCTGTCAGGAAATCGGAGAAATTCTGGAGAGGCCGGAAGGGACAATCAAAACCTGGTTGCACCGCTCCAGACAGGAATTAGCGTCAACTTTAAGACAACGTGGCATAGTACCAGAGGTCAGACATGAATCTCGTTGAATATCAGACAGCACTGGAACACATGATCGAAACACAAAATTTTGATCAGCGTTCCAAACTGGAAAATCTGGCAGCACGATCGCCCGAGCATCAGACAGTCTGGGAAGACTTCCTGATCGTGGAATATACATTACCTGCCTGGCAGCAGGATCTGCCTGAAGTCGATCTGGTCGAGGCGGTCATGTCTCAACTCTCGGAATCGCCGGACGGCAGCCTGGAACAGGCACGTCCCTGGGATGATGCATCCACTCAAACTGCCCAGCCGCGTTCCTCGGCCCGTTGGTTTTATGCCGGCGTTCTTGCGGTCGCTGCGTTACTGGTTACCGTTTCCCTGAAAATCGGGTTTGACCGTTCTGAACTGACGCCTTCCCAGACAATCTCAGTCAATACGAGCGAGATTCCGATTTCCCCCGCGCCTCCAGCAGAAAAAGTCGCAACCAATAACCGATTTAACCAGTTACTGCGCAACGCGGGCGCCGCCTCCTGGGGACTTGCTTCGAGCACGGCTGGTGCCATGACGGAAGCGGTCAGTCTGGTTCCGGTCACACGCCAGCTCCCCGAAACAGCCGACACGATGCCTGCGGAATCAAACTGGGTGGATGATATTAACCATGAGATGCAGCCACTGAAAGAACAGATCAGTCATGCCTGGAATTTTATTCTTCATTCCGTTCCCGAAGAATCGACCAGAATTTAAAACCATTTCGTGCCTGACTTTAGATACGTTTTCCTGTTACACATATAAGAACCGCCGGGAGTGCACCAGGTATGGAGCCTATGAAACGATATCCTGTGAAACGATACCTGATTGTGAAGAAACGAACGTTCCTCTCACTCATTCTGGTATCAGCGATCTTCTCTTCCTTATGCGCTGCGCCTGCCCTCGCTGGAGCCCCGTTAAGTCAACTGGTCGATGAGAAAGCCGGCATCTATCTCGAAGCCTCCGATTTGAACGGGCACTTGAAGCAATTTCTGGTCTCGCCTGTCGTCAATCGCTTCCAGCAGACTCATGTGTTTCAATCATGGCTCGAAAGTCAGGATGTCAAAAACCTCAAACAGGGCCTGCGGGATATCGAATCCGTAACGCAACAACCTCTGCTGCCACTGCTCAACAGCATCTTTGGTGAAGCGGCAGGTTTGGCATTTTTTAATAATGGCCCAAAAAAAAATCCTTCTCTGCTCCTCTTAACCAGCGTTAAAGATGCGACCGCTACCAAAAGTCTGTTTGAAAACTGGTTCGAAAAAACGGGGGTCACGGTAACAACTTCTGCATATCAGGATGTTCCCTGTTTCACCGCCAGTCATCCGGCAGCCGCGTCTGAAAAATCATCGCCGCGGCTCTATTACGCCTTTCTCAACCAGACGCTGATTGTCACGGAAAACGAACAGATCCTGCAGTCAACCATCAATCTGTATGCGAAGCAGTATCTCAAGCAACAGCCCCGCGAAAATCAAGCAAGCCTGTTCAATCTGAAAATGTACCAGCGTGCGCAAGCGGTATTGTCGCCGAACGTGACTGGCTCACTCTTCCTGAATCCGCGGATCTGGGATGAGCACATGCAACCGCCGAAAAACGAAGTCGAGAAAGGCGTCGTCAACTGGTGGAACAAAACAGGCGGCCTGATTGTCGGACTCCATCTTAAAAATACGGTGGCGCTGGAAACGGTCATCCTCTTTAATTCTGAAGCGATCGATCTTCCGTTACTGGATATCTTACAAATCCCTGCTGAGATACCGGATAAATACACGCTGATTCCGAAACAGGCGCTGGCCGTCGTCTCTGGACATCTCAACGTGCATTTGCTGGCACGCAAAATCGTCGATTTTTATGCAGACAAAAATCCTGAAAAATGGCAGAAAATACACGCCGTCAGTGTCGGTCTGTTAGGAGGCCTCGATCCGGTCACCGAACTCTCCAAAGCGCTGGGACCGAACTTTCTGTTTTATTCCGTTCCGCGAAAGGAACTCTCCCTCGACGCGATTTCTTTTGACGGCCTCGTTGCATTGCAACTCTCGCCCCCCGGACAGCCGGCAGAGGCTGCCAACAAATCTCCCTACCAGACCGGCCTTGAGAATGCAGCCAACTTTCTGATGAACAGCATACTCAGTCATTATAATTCCGAACCGAAACACGTTGAACACCCGTCTGTCCTGAAGATGGAAGACCATGACCTGTATCACATGCGGTGGATCGAAAATATCGGCCCTTATCAACCCGCTTACGGGATCAATGAGCAGCAGATTGTGTTTGCCAGTTCGCCTGAACTTGTGAGAGAATTCTTCACATTGAAATCCGAAGCGAGCCTCGCCGCGCTCCCCCTGTTCCAGACATGGAAAGAAACGTTTTTTCAGGAAGAGAAACAACTCTGCTTCCTCAATATTTCCTCGATCAGAGCTTTCATCGATCAGAATTCGGAATTCCTGGCTCAGCAGCTTGCGCAAGGACAAGGCGGAGATCTTGAGAAAGGCAAAAACAAGCTTTCCGGGCTGAAAAGCCTGCTCCAATCATTCGATGGACTCTTCTTTGCCGCCGGCATTCAGAAGGATCAGGTGCGGATTATTATGGGCCTGGGTTCACTCGACTCCACCAACTGACAATCCCCGATTATGTACAGAATTCTGAACAAAGACGCTGAATCCTCACCCTATAACCGGGATAATCGGGACAACTACTCAATCGGCAATGTCTACCACACTTATCAGTGTTAATTATTTTAAACAGACTACCCAATCCCGGTTTTTGTGGGAATACTAATAGAGTAGGTTAGCTCCTCATTCTTTCCCTGGCCAGAAATAAAATGGTTTTGTGGATCGATTCTTCACAAAAGATTGTGAACAGGAAATCGGATACTCAGGGATAATTATCGCAAACCAATATTTTGCTCTCAGTTTCAGATTGGTTTTTTATCACTGTTCATTCACAGGTAACTTAATTCAGGCAAAATTACTCCCCTCTAAAAAGGCTTAAATTAAACATGGTAAAACAGCTTGATCCCCCGACAGAATTAGTCGTCGATCGTCGTCGCATCAGTAGAAGAGATACTTCCAGCAAAGAAGCCATTCAGGTAAAGCATAAAGTGGTCGACGAACGAAAAATCGAACGCCGTCGACAGATCGATCCCACAACGTGCGAACGCGACTACAGCGACCAGGAAATCGATTTCATGAAAGCGATGGACGATTACAAAAGACGTAGCGGACGGCAATTCCCCACTTGGAGTGAAGTGCTGGAAGTCTTACACAGCATGGGATATCGTAAGGTAGCAGAACCAACTGATATTTCTCTCTAAAGCATCACTTCTCTGAAGTCATTCATGCTTGAGAATCATAAGTGAGACGCAGTTCCCCCCGCGTCTCACTTTTTTTATTGCGCCGGGTCGCGCCCGATGACAACTAAGGTCAAATCGTCATATTGTTCATTCTGACCGACAAATTTTTTGACGGCACGTAAAATCCGCGAACCCAGTTCGCTGGAACCTGCCGGTGATTTGCGAATGGCGGCTTTCAATCGCTCTATCCCAAACTGTTCGCGTTCCAGGTTCATCGCCTCGGTCACGCCATCGGTAAACAGAATCAGTCGTTCTCCCGGCTTTAACCGATGCTGAATGGTTTTATATTCGTAATCTTCCATGACCCCCAGGGGTACGCTCGGAGAGTCTGCTGTCAGTTCTGTGATCATGCCATTTGCTTCAAACAGCAGGGGCACCAGATGACCGGCGTTGACGAAAGAAATCAGATTCTGTGTGAGATCGATCTGCCCCAGAATAAACGTGATAAACCGGCCATCGTGCGCCGATTCGTCGATATGGTGGTTAATCCGATGCACGGCGTCTGTCACGTCGGTCACAAACTCCACCGTGCTGCGAACCGCACTGCAGACCCTCGACATGACCAGTGAAGCCGGAACGCCCTTACCGGCTACATCGCCCAGAGCAAACCAGATCAGGCTGTCATCCGTCTGAATAAAATCGTAATAGTCGCCCCCCACTGCCCGGGCGGCCTCGTAAGACACAAAAAATTCATAACCCGGAATCTGCGGTATTTTTTCAGGCAGCAACCCGCGCTGCACGCGGGCCGCGATTTCCATTTCATTGTCGTAACGCTGTTTTTCCACATGCGAGATCATCAAACGGGCACTCTCATACGAAAGTGCCGCCTGACCTGCAATCACCATTAAGAGTTCCAGATCGTCCTCCGAAAACATCTGGCCGGCAAGTTGCGTGTCCAGATTGATAATACCGATCACACCTCCGTCGCGTCCCAGCATGGGGGCACACAAAATGGAACGGATCGTGAGCGTCGAAACCGACTCGCTTTTTTCAAACCGTTCATCATTGGCAGCATCTGCAGAGAGCACACCCGTTTTATTATCCGTCACGGCTTTGAGAACCGTCCGGCTGAGTTGCAGGGCTTCGTGATCATTGTCCCGTCGATGCCGAATGGCTTTGGGGAAAAAACGCAGGTTCTCCCGATCGCGCAATAAAATACATCCCCGGTCCGCAGCGGGAAATATATGAAACAACCCTTCCAGAACTTTTTCAGCCATCGAATCCAGATCAGTGGCGGAAGCAATCGTGCGACTGATTTCCAGAATCGCCTTTAATTTGATTTCCGGCTTGATCTGGTATTGATCAATGTCAGTCGTCGTTCCCGATGCTCGCAGAATCGTAGGCTTATCAACGGCCGGCGGTCTGACAGAAACGTTTTTCAGCGAAGGAATTAATCCGTATGACGTCAGCAGACCTTCGTGCTGGCTGTTTTCATATTCGGCATCGCTGGAAAATTCCAGTAGAAAAGGCCCGATCGAAATCTGATCGCCCGACTGCAAAGCCACCGGGTCTTTGACAAGCGTGTTGTTGACAAAAGTCCCATTGCCGCTGCCGAGATCTTCCAGTCGATACTGTTCGTCTTTGCCGACGGTGATCCGTGCATGATAGCGGGAAACCGTGTTTGATTTGAGGCAGACTTCACAATCCGGATGTCGACCGAGAGTCACCTGCTTCCCCTTGATTTCCAGTCTGGAAGAATTGCCATTATTTTGCAAAAACAGGCTGGCAGACATGGTGTGGCTATCAGGTTGAAAAGTTATATGAAAACAGCATTCTTCAGGAAACACGCCCGAATGTCATTA